>NZ_JACJOD010000021.1 GCF_014695385.1 Trichocoleus sp. FACHB-46
GCTTCTTGCTGTTGGCTTTGCTCAGTGGTGGATAAGAGGCTGCTTGGGGCTAGTTCCCCCTTTTTGCTCCTGCTGCATGTTGATGCGCACGGACAACACTCCCATCGACAAAGTGGATGTCCCAGTTAATTTTGCCCTCGGCATCGGCCTCGATCTGCAGGGCTTCGAGCAGTTGCTGCCACAAGCCGATGTGACGCCAGTGGTAGAATCGACCTGAAACTGTTGACCAGTGGCCATAGCGACTGGGTAAGTCTCACCAAGGAGCACCAGTTCTGAGAATCCACAAGATGCCGTTGATGACGGTTCGATGGTCTTTAGCGGGGCAACCTGTATGAGGCTTTTGTGGTGGAAGCAGGGGCCAAATGCGCTTCCACTGCCGATCGTTTAATTCACCCCGTCGGTTCTTCTTTTGTGGTGGAAGAATCATGGAGGCTAATCAGTATTCCTGCACTATTTCTATTCTGCCAAAGGGTTTTAAAACACGCCCTAGGATATTCGACAGTTCTCAATTTCTTCAGCCAACCGAAGGGGAGCCTATTCGCTCGGTTGTTACGGAATCTAAAGATGCTGTCGTCGTTGCCTGGTACGTCAAGCCAGGACAAACGATTCTCCCTCACGTCCATTCCTATGGCCAAGATACCTGGACAATTTTATCTGGGAAGGGAGAATATTATCTAGATCAAGTAGGCACAACACAACCCATCATTGCAGGGGATATAGTCGTTGCTTTTATGGGGTGTTTGCATGGAGTCATTAATAATGGTGAGGAGCCATTAGTTTTTATTTCAGTTGTGTCCCCAAGCGACGCCGGATATCATCTGGTCTCATTAAGTGAAAAGCCTGATCAAAATACTGCAATCGCTTGGGACTGTTGAGAGTTAGCGCTCACAGTTTCAGACGCACGGCTTTAACTCAGATGAGTAACGCGGTATCCCGCTGCGGGTGATTAAGAGATATCCCGGCATCGAAGCTTGCAGGCAGTTCAACGTTATCTAGAGGTGTCAGAGCTGCAATTCGAGGGGGCGATCGCTAGTGGCTCAGTTCTGACTCGCTGACCGCTACTTGCCTTGTTGCTCGTTGCAACAACCACAAAAGGGGTGATGTAACTCATTTTCTTGCTTAAGGGCTTGAAATCGGCTCACAAGACCGCGAATTTGACCTAGCAAGTCCTTGAGTCTTGCGATTGTTTCAGCTTGTTGCGCTAATAGCTTCTCTATTTCATCTTCCACTTTTACCGTCCAACGAGTTTAGTTGTTAGCAAGCTTAAAGATGTTCGGTTGGTCTATTCTCTGTCTAAATAAAGAGAATATGGTAAGTTTATTCGTTTTCGATGCCTGTTCGGTGTTGGGGCTGACATCGCGACTTCAACAATTAACCAAGTCGATAGCCAAACCCTCGGACTGTGAGGATGTATTGAGGGCTGCTAGGGTCAGCCTCTATTTTTTCTCTCAACCAACGAATATGGACATCCACGGTTTTGGAATCTCCCATGAAGTCCAACCCCCAAACCTGCTCCAGTAAATCCTCGCGCGATCGGACTCGACCTGGATGCTTCATGAATATCTCCAAAAGCCCAAACTCTTTCGGGGAGAGTGGGACTTCTTTCCCTCGTAGCGTGACCCGACACTGCTGACGGTCTAGAGCTAGGTCTTGAAATCTTAGGACTTGTTCTTTGGGTTTAACGACAAAATCCTGATAATTACGCAGCAAAACTCGACACCGGGCAATGAGTTCCCTGAGACTAAAGGGCTTGGTCAAATAATCGTCAGCCCCCACTTCTAATCCCACGACAATATCAGCTTCTGCCGTTCTCGCACTGAGGATGAGAATTGGCGTCGAATGGCTCTGCTGGCGAATGAAACGACACACATCCAATCCACTAATGAACGGTAGCATGAGGTCCAGAATAATAAGATCGAATGGTTCGTCTCCTTCCCGTCGTTTAGGTGTAGCGTACTGAAGCTATTCGAGAGCTTCCCGACCATCTTCTACTGCTACGACTTGAAATCCTTCTGCTTCCAAGGCCAGAGCGACTGTGTCCCGAATGGCTCCTTCATCTTCAACCAACAGAATCCTAGAGTGCTGAGGGAGCTGTGAAAGGACAAGAGCTTCGGGTGAATGCATAAAAGCGGTGGAGTTGAAATGAAGTCGTTGGCTCAAGCCAGGTAGTGAGAGAGCAGAAACCTAGGATGAGTCGTCAGCCTAGCTAAGTGAGTGAAAGAGTGAAATCCTTCTTCAGTTGCTTTTGGAGCCAGAGGGCTAACCATACAATAGTGGCAATGAGCAGTAACTAGGAGGGCAGAGTCAGTTAAATCGTTTGTTTTTTCATCGTGCAACCATCTATTGGTGGTTGGTTCTGCAAGCTGGGAAGCTGTTAGGTGTCGTGTGACAACCAAGTTCTGGAAGGTAAGCGATCGCCCTACTAGTAGTTTTACTTCCTTTGAGTTAAAGAGCTGTTCCAGTATCTTCCCAAATCCGCAAGCAATGGTTTACCTGGAAGGCAACAGCTGTTTAACTCAGCGTCACAGAAGGTGAAAACCACGCTCCGTGGAAGCAAGCCTAGTAGCAGCGAATGACAATAAACTGACATCATCAATCGCGTAAACAGTGATCTAAGAGCGATCGCGCTAACCGAGAAACGGGATGCACTACAAGTTTGATGCAGAATTACAAACGCAGCTAATCTAAAGCGATTTCAAGAATTGCGTTGTTTAGAGTGACAGAGTTGTGCTTGAAAGAGAATCGCCGCTCTGAACTGACTCCCCTCCTTCTACAATGGCCAGTAACTCCAGTGCCCTCTTAACCTCAGCTTTCTTGGATTTCTCAGAAGTGTCAGTCTCGCTAGAAGACAAAGATTCTTCAACTATCCTGGCTGCTTTTTCGGCGGCCTGAAACAAAGCTAGTTTATAAGCTTCTTTTGCTTTGCCGCTTGTGGGTCCTTGAGCTGACATATCGTGACCTAACGTAAGTAAGTTGAGCCTGCTCTACCATCGTAAGTCTAAGCGCTCGTTTTGAGGGAGGCACAGCATTAAAGCTGACCTTCATCCCTTTTTAAGGGGCTTCTAATTTTTGTTAATTATAAGAAAATTTTTTAGTAAAACAATAGCATATTGATCTATTTCTGGGTATATAAATTTACTTATTTTTGAGCAATACACTTAGTATTTATCTGCTCAAATCATATGTTTTTATAGAATAATAATGACAAATCTTTTAACGTATTTGAAAGGCTCAGTGCATTACTTATTTCTAGCTAAGAAATAGTCTTGAAGATATTTGTATAAAAATCAATACGTCTACATTTTGATGGATTTCAGCTCGTCATTGCAGATTCGAACTGATTGTTCCTCCATTGATATAGATTTAGAAACATTGCGCTAGTCCTAGCCTTAATTCATCACTACTTAAATCGCGCTTAAAAGCTTCTTAATTTCTGAGTGTCAATTTTTGCATGGGGCTTATTTCTCAGGGTAGGCACCTATCAAATCAAAGTTGCGATTGGAATTCCTCTAACTCTAAGTAAAAAATCATTTTTATTTTTTAGAGGCACTCTCGTTTTTTACTCTAATCACGGATCACGGAAATTTGTATGGCTAAGAACGTCATTATCATGATTGGTGATGGGATGGGTTGGGAACCTGCTCGCGCTGCGGCGATCGCGAAGCAAATTCAACAAGGACAAATTGGCACTAAGCTAAGTGATTTTTATACAGAAGGTAAGGGTGAGGGGCTCAGCTTTCAAGGGCTGAAGAATTATGCCATTGCGACAACTTACGGCACGACTATTTCCAACCAGGAAGGCGTTTACAGTACCGGAAATTCTGCCCGGCTGAACAGTGAAGAGCTTTTAAGAGATCCGATTCCACCAGCTTCTGACAGTCCACTAACCGGTTCTACCCCGATTCGCCCTGGATTCGAATTCAAGCCAGCCTTCAATCCAGGCACTCGCTCTTCGGGTGGGGCAACAGTAGAGGCAGGAGTCGTGGGTAACTTAGTGGGCTATGACCCAGAACGGGGTGGTGAGCTTCCCTGGACGCCAGGGAGCGATCCAGAGTACATCAAGTACAGCTATCCCGATTCTGCTAATACAGCTACAACTCTTTACACGGGGGTTAAGAGCTACAACAACGCGGTGGGCGTTGATATTTTCGAACAACCTCTAGAAACAATTCTGGCAACGGCCAACACACTCGGTAAGTCTACCGGTCTCGTCTCTTCTGTACCCATTGATCATGCTACGCCTGGGGCTGCTGCTGCTAATGTCAACCGTCGTAGTAAGTACGACGATGAGTTCCCAGGGCTAGATAACATCTTGCAGCAAGAACTGCGGGTGTACCAACCCACCGTTCTGCTCGGAGGAGGACATCCCCTATCTAGCGTAGACAAAGCTGCTCTGCCGGAGGGGGTTGAGCCTGATTTTACGTTCATTACTGAGTCAACTTATCAAGAGCTGAGCAACAATCCTAACAGCAACCTTTATGGCTATAACTTCTTAGAACGAGGAACGAATGCTGCCCAAACGTTGCTAGAAACTGCCGCAGAAATTGATCCCGACGCTGGAGAGCGGCTTTTGGGTTTATATGGAGCCCGAGGACAAAATGGGAACTTACCTGTTCCCAGTGCCAATGGGGATTATGGTTTCACAGGTTTAGACCAATTCTCGCTGTTTGCTTCGACCTCTGGAGATGAGAAGGATCAAATTCCAGAACCCGATATTGAGCGTCCGCTTGCGCCCGGTGAAACAGAGGAACAATTCATTGCAACTGAGCGCAATGAGAACCCAACGCTGAGCGATCTCAGCACTGCGGCTCTGGAAGTTTTAGAAGAGGATCAAGATGGGTTCTGGTTGATGGTCGAAGGAGGCGACATCGACTGGAGCTTACACGATGACAACTTGGACAATCTCATTGGCACAACCCTGGAGTTTGACCGAGCTGTTAGTAATGTAGTTGACTGGATCGGAGACAACGGCGGCTTCGAAGAAAACCTTTTGATTGTCACCGCTGACCACGACCATTACCTGACCCTGAATGAAAACTTTCCTGAACTCTTGCAAGCAAAGGGTGCAGAAGCCTTAACGTATGAGGAGCATACGCCTGAATCAGCCGGGCATTATTTCGGCTCTGACCCTAACATTAAATATGGTTGGGGATCCCACACGAACCGTCCCGTCCCGGTCTACTACCAAGGTGATGGCTCTGAAGTCCTTGATAGTCTAGTGAGGCAGGGTTATCAAGCTTATGGAGAACAGGTTCCAGGAATTGAAGGGCTTGTTGATCAAGTTCACATCTATCAAACCATGTATGCGGCGATTACTGAAGGAGCGGCCCCACTTCCTGCCCCTCCCATTCCCCAAGAGCAAGCCGAAGCTCTGCCAGCGCGTACCCCCCGATTTGCCAGAGCGGGTGGGGATGTCCTCGATATTGCCACTGATGAAATTGTGTTTGGTGGCAATGGCGCTGACTTGCTCGATGCGTCCGCAGGACAAGGAAGCAATCGAGTTTATGGCCGCAATGGTAATGACATCCTGATTGGCGGCTTTAACGATCGCCTCGCTGGAGACAACGGAGACGATATTTTGTTTGCTGGAACAGGCGGCAATACCTTGATTGGCGGTGAGGGTAGAGATCAGTTCTGGATCGCTTTTGGTAGCCTACCTAATTCTGGCAATCTGATTCGCGACTTTAGAGCAGGAACCGATGTCATTGGCATCTCTGGTCTATCTGGCGTGTCTGAGTTTGAAGACTTATCTCTCATCCAAACTGGTGCTGATACCCGGATTGTGGTCAGCGATTTCCCCTTGGCTGTTGCAGTTCTCACAGGAGTTCAAGCTAATACTCTGGCAAGTGAGAGTTTTGTCTTTGCCTAGTTCGCCATTGCGAAGATGAATGAGTTCAATCACCTCATCAGTAATGCTGATGAGGTGATTGAACCGTGAATTGCGGTTGGCTCAGCCTCAAAAGCCATCAATATTTGAATCGACGAGAGCGGTGAATTAATGCTCTAATTTCGTTTCTAACACCTCAGGATAAGGCAGTCCGCGTTAATTAGGATAACTATGGCTCCTCAAAATATTGTCATTTCACTAGATGGCGCAACGTTCTCCATTCTTAAGAACTATGTGGAGACAGAACAACTCAATCCCAATACAGGGCTTGGTCTGATTGCTAGAGAAGGTGTATTTGTTCCTAGCACTGTCGTGACACCTTCCTTGACAGCACCGAGTCATATTGCGATCGCAACGGGCTCAAGTGCTGCTCGAAATGATATTAATGCCAACTCCTTCCATCTTATTAAAAGCCCCTTCAACACCAATATCAGCGGCTTCGGTGCTCCTATCGGTGGCTATGATGGGTTGCACCCAGATGGAGCACACGAGGATGAAACTTTGACTGCTGAGCCCTTGTGGGTAAAGCTACGAGAAGCGGGTAAGAAAGTAGTTGCAGCGACATTCCCTGGTGCCGATGGAGCCACTATCCGCTTACCAGGAGTTGATCCTGCCCCTATCATCCAGTCCAGCGATATCCGAACGGTGGATTACACGGTCCCATTTGGTGCTTTTGGCGGCCTTGGTGCCAAAGGATTTAGCTTGGATGCAGCAGACTTCACGGTTGCTCCAGAAGCAGCTGCACAAGAGCTGGCACGGCTAGGGATGGCCTCATTCAGCGATGTCAAAGTTGCTGAGTTAGAAGACATTCCTGCTCAGGGACGAGGAAGCCTTACTGGAGGTAGCAGCAATGCCTATGACTTGCAAATTGCAGCGATTGATACCACAGACGACCGAGTGGTGAATTACAACCAAGCAGTTGTCTTCGATGCCAATCGTGGTATTGAACCAATGTCTAACGCCCCCTCAACCGGATCGGCCTTTCTCAATCCCTACAACCAAACGATTCGCCCATTCTTCTTTGAGGGCAGTAATAACGTGGTCGGTACCTCCTTTATTCTCACAAATCTGGCTACTGATCTCTCTACAGTTCGCCTCATCCGGACCTCTGCGAATTACATTCCCCGCCCCGCTGATAATCCAGCAGTGATTGCCGATGTGAACGACATCAATAACACAATTGGATTTTGGCGACCCCAGCCCGACTTCCGCATTGCTCAGCGTATCTCACCAGGGCTTGAAACCTTCCCGGATCTCGAATTAGAAGGTGCAGATGAAGCTTTAATTGACACCTTTGTGGAGTACCAGACAGATGTCTTGTTGCGAGGCATCCAGCAAAATCCTGATGCCGATTTGGTGTTGGGCTATCTAGAGCAACCCGACGGGGCTCAGCACCAATTCTTGTTGACGGACCCCCGCCAAGCCACAGACCCCAGTAACCCTAACTCTATTGGTGGGGGGCAAGATCCGGCTCAGGTTGATCGCTTCCAAGACTATGTTTTGCATGCTTATCAAGTTGCCAGTGATGCTGTACAGCGTGTGATTGACGCCGTGGGAGTCGATGAAGCTGGGGTGCCAAACAGCAACATCGTGATCACTTCTGACCACGGATTTGCGCCGTTCTATACTGCCGTCCATATGAATAACATTCTGGCCAACGCTGGGTTTGACTTGAATCAGGTCCGAGCAGTGACCAGTGGACCAGCGGTGAACATTTACATTAACCTGAAAGGGCGCGAACCAAACGGTACTGTTGAACCCAGCGAATACCAGGCACTGCAACAACAAGTTGTAAGCACGCTGACAGGCTTGCAGGATGAAAACTTCATCTATGCCTCAGAGGAAGACTTTGCTCTGTTCGACAAGATCTACCAACGCCCCATCCCTAGTAACCCCACGGCTCAGGATATTATCAACGCTACCAGCCAATTCATCGGCCAAGACACGGGCGATGGGTTTGCCCTTCTAAGCTTGGGCTACAACTTCGACGGGTTTCAGCCATCAGTCCAGCGCAAAGGCGATGAGGTGCCTCCAGGAGAGCAACAACCCATCTTCTCCGTACCCAGCTTTTATGGTGCACATGGGTATGACCCGAATCTTCCAGAGATGCAAGCCAGCTTTCTGGCAATTGGACCTGATTTTAATGCAAACGCGCTCTCTGACCTTGAAAGAGTTCGCAGCATTGATATTGCGCCCACAATTCTTGATTTGCTGGATGTAGAACCAGCGCCGACGGTAGAAGGGACATCAATCTTTAAACAAACAGGCTCGAATGATTTTGAAACAGCCCTTGAACGACTGGAAGATTATGTTCTGGGCATCGTCGATGATAATCCGCTGCTATTATCAGGCGTGAGAGATGAGATTATTGATACCTTTAATTTCCTAGGAGAGATTGATCCGACTGCCATAGAAAATATTCTCAACTTGGATGGCGATCGCCTCCTCAATGTTGTTGATGATTGGATCACTCTTGATCAAGTCATCAATGTTGCTAATCTCGCCACTTCCTTAGGACAAGGCAGCCTCCTCTTGGGTGAAGAGGCTATCAATGCAATCTCTGGCATCAGTGACCTGGAAGCCTCCACTGCGATTGAAGGGATGAATGCAAGAACCTCAAACTTTACCTTGGCTTAATTAGATTTTGGGTGGTGTTCTAGATCTGTTGGTAACTTTTCAGAAGCCAATACCCTAGATTAGTTTCGAGCATGGTGAGCCACAGGTCTAGAATACTAACAACTTGTTTAGCCAAATCGTCCTTCAATATAGTCACGGGTGCTAGGATGGCTGGCCTCCATGAAGATCCTTGCAGTAGGACCAAACTCTACTAGACGACCGATACGTGTTTCATCTGTCGTAAAGAATGCAGTGGAGTTGGAAATACGTGAGGCTTGCTGCATATTGTGAGTGACAATCACAATCGTTAAGTGCTGGCGCAAACTGCTGATCAATTCCTCGATCTTCATTGTGGCGATCGGATCGAGGGCGGAGCAAGGTTCATCCATCAGCAAAATTTTTGGCTGTACTGCTAAGGCTCTAGCAATACAAAGCCGCTGTTGCTGACCACCAGATAATCCTAAAGCGGATTTGTTGAGATTATCTTTGACCTCATCCCAGAGAGCCGCCCCTCGTAAAGCACCTTCAACAATTTCATCTAGCTTATCTCTGGAGGGTCGTCCCAGCAATTTCACGCCATAAGCTACATTTTCACAGATGCTCATGGTGAAAGGGTTGGGTTTTTGAAAGACCATGCCAATTTGCCGTCGTAGCTGGTTCAAATTGACACGAGAATGATAGATGTTTTGGCCAAAAAATTCGACACGACCTTTGACCTGAACTTTTCCTTCCAACTCAGCAATGCGATTCAACGCCTTAATAAAGGTTGATTTGCCACATCCGGAAGGGCCAATGATTGCTGTCACCTGTCTTGGAGGAATTGCGATCGTCACATCCTCCAAAACTTTATGATTGCCGTAAGCGAAGGTGAGACCAACCACATCAAAAGCAGGAATCAAAGGTTGTAGAACATTTTGAGAGGTAGGAAGGGTTTGGTGAGTGCTAGCATCTAGTGCAGGTTCAGGGAGATCAAACGACATAATTTAGCCAAGCTTCAGGCGACTACGGGTGAGAAAACGTGAGATTAGACTGGTAACTACCACAAGTAACAGCAACACCAACGAAGCTGTCCAAGCTAATTGGCTCCGTTCGGGGTAAGGCTCGTTGTAATAGTTGAAAATGAGTACTGATAGGGAGGGGGTAGGGCTTGTCAAACCTTCCAGCCAGTTTTGGCTGAACAAGGCTGTAAACAGAAGAGGAGCTGTTTCTCCTGCTGCACGAGCGATCGCAAGCAGAATACCCGTAGTAATGCCTGGCAAAGCTGAGGTGATAACAACGCGCCAGGTGGTTTGCAGTTGGCTACCTCCCAAAGCAGCAGAAGCTAAACGCTGAGACACAGGCACCAGCTTCAAAGCCTCTTCCGTGGTAAGCACCACAATGGGTAACATAATCACAGCTAGCGCAAATGCCCCCGCGATCGCAGAAAAGCTACGAGTGGTTAGGACAATAACCCCATACGCAAACACGCCCACGACAATGGAAGGCACACCGCTCAAAACTATCGTCATAAAGCGCACGATCTTGGCCCAAGCCACATCCGCCTTAAACTCTACTAAAAAGATTGCGGTCAAGATGCCAACTGGGATACTGAGCAAGGAAGCCAAGCCTACCATTGTCAAGGTGCCTAGAATGGCATGGGCAAATCCATTGGGCACATCTACAACTCCAGCAGGAGCGGGCAGCGATACTAGCATTTCCCACTTAAATGCAGGGACTCCTGCGGCCAGGATCTTGCCCAAAATTGCGAGTAGTGGCAGGAGCGCTAGTCCCGCTAAACTGAAGGCGATCGCACTCATCCCATAGCTAAAGAACACTCGACGCAGCGAGAGGGGGCAACTGAGTGTGTCTACAAAATCGGCTTCTGTAGAGGGTATAGGAGTGGGGACTGAATCCGTTGACATAAGAATTTATCGACGAGACTGACTGACTACTTGAATCATCAGCACCGCTGCAACATTGACGAGCAGCGTTAGCACAAACAGGATCAAGGCCAAGTACATCAAGGCTCCAACATGCAGTGCATCTAAGGCTTCAGCAAATTCATTGGCTAGAACCGCTGGAATGGTATAACCCAAATCTAGAAGAGAGAGGCTAATTTGAGGAGAATTACCAATTACCATCGTCACTGCCATCGTTTCGCCTAAAGCGCGTCCCAAAGCCAATGTAGCTGCACCTAAAATTCCAGACCCACTTGTAGGTAGCAGCGCACCCACAATCGTTTCCCACCGAGTTGCCCCTAAGGCCATTGAAGCACTGCGAAGCTCATCAGGAAGAGCTAGCAGCGCCTCTCGACTAATCGCTGCAATCGTGGGCAAGATCATGATGGCTAGGATGATCCCTGCCACCAATAAGCTGGGTCCAAAGGGTTCTGTGCTGAATAAGGGCAGCCACTTTAATAGTTGATAGAGCCACTGCTGAATAGGTTGGAGGAAGGGGATCAATACAAAGATTCCCCATAAACCCACAATGACGCTGGGAATAGCAGCTAACAACTCCAAAATAAAAGCAAAGGGCAATCGCACCCAAAGAGGCAAAAAATCTTCGCTCGTGACTAGAGCAACCGCAACGCCAATCGGTACTGCTAGCAAGAGGGCGATCGCAGAGCTGACCAGGGTGCCATAGATGTAGGGCAATGCTCCAAACACCAACTCACCCACATCCCAATCTTGACTCCACAGAAATCCAACGCCAAATCGCTGTATAGCGGGTTGTGCTTGCTGAAAGATAACCCAACCTATCCACAGTAAAGTAGAGACTGTTCCTAGGGCCAAAGCTCTGACTAACCAAGTGAAGCTTTGGTCGAGCCAAAAGTTTTGTCCCCGAGCAAGTTTGAGATCAGGAACAGTAGCTTCTGGATCTAGTAGCAGCGCTAAGGAAGGATTCGTAGCGGCCTTGAGGAACTTATCAACCGATTCAGCTGAGTCAGACATAGATGAAGAGATTGAGTCAAGCTAAGCCAAGAGAGGTTTATAGAAGAGATAGAGGACATCTCTCTTGAAGATGCCCTCACAGTAGTTGTAGTTGATGACAACTTGATTGCTTGAAGCGCAGTCTACTTCACATTGCTTTTAACTACAGCTCTAGCTCGATCAGCCACAGACTTAGGAATTCGGGTGTAGTCTAGATCATCATTGAGATCTTGGCCTTCTGTTAGAACCCACTCCACCATCTTTTTGACGGCCTCAGCTTTAGCAGGATCTGAATACTGCTTGTACACCATTAGCCAAGTAAGACCTGCGATCGGATAGCCATCCGCAGGGTCTCCTTCAAAGACGCGGAAGTTGTCGGGATACTTAACTGCCGCTAGCGCTTTGTTGGCTGTTTCTAACGAGGGAGAAACAAACGCTCCCTGCTTATTCTGCACTTGGGCCGTTTGCAGCTTGTTTTGCTTGGCGTAAGCGTACTCAACATAGCCAATGCCACCAGTGGTCCGAGCGACTTGAGCGGCAACTCCAGGATTGCCCTTACCTTTGATGGGATTGGTGGTCCACTTTGGAGCTGTGCCGACCCCCACCCGACCTTTGAAATAAGGATCGATCGCACTCAAGTGATTGGTGAAGATAAAAGTTGTACCACTACCATCTGCCCGCACAACACTTTTAATTGGCTGATCAGGTAGCTTGGCACCGGGGTTGTCAGCAGCAATTTTAGGGTCATTCCAACGAGTAATTTGGCCTGAAAAAATTGCTGGTAGAACCTTACGAGAAAGCTTCAGGTTATTAACACCAGGGAGGTTATAAACAACTGCAACTGCACCGCCTGCTGTAGGAACCAACAGCACACCATTTTTTACCTCTGCCATTTGGGCATCGGTCATGGCTGCATCGCTACCACCAAAGTCAACCGTGCCAGCAATGACTTGGCGAACACCGCCACCACTACCAATGGCTTGGTAGTTAATTTGCATGTCAGGATACTTCTTTTTGATTTCGGCAGCGTACCGCTCGTAAAGCGGGGCGGGAAAAGTAGCACCTGCGCCGTTTAAGGTTAATGCTTGGGCGATCGCAGTCGAAAGCGGGCCAAATGTAAGAGAAACCGTTGCAACTGAGGCAACAACTGTACGACGAAAAGCGGTCGTAAAAACAACCATATTTGCCTTGTCCTCAATCAGGAAATATCAGCAGCGATCGGTGCTTGGTCAACCACTGATAACCGTACAATTTGACCAGTTAAGTTTAAGTAAATGGATAGATAAGAGTAAGTTAAATTTGGTTGAAAAACTGTTTAATCTTCAGATTTTTGGCTATTTTTCAACTCAATTCTTAACCTTCTTAATTAAATTCATTGATATACTTTTCGATAAGATTTTCTGAGCTATCAAATAAACCTCAACTTCTGCAAGCACCAGAGGAGGGGAGCTACCGCACCGAATAGTTACTTTAATTTCTTAGACTTTGAACAAATAACTACATACTTTGCACAATCAAGTGAGTGAAGCACAACTCTTAAAAGCACTTCAGAAAATCCTAATTTAATTCCTAGCTAAGCTTGCTTTAACCAAAGATAGAATTTTGAGTTAGTTTTGAATTTATTTAGCTCAAAAATTCTCTGGTCTCTTCAGTAATTAGTAGTTACCCTAAGTCCATGATCCAAGCTTATACCAACAAAAACCTCTCTGATTCTTTGCGAGTTTTGGTTCGACCAATGTTGTTGATCTCTCTTGGTCTACATGGGCTACTTTTGTTAATCCCTACAGCTGCCAACCATAAGGCTACCGCTCCAAAATCTGAAAAAACTGTCAAAATTACTCAGCTGTCCCCTACAACGAAACCTTCGAGTATCAAGCCAACCGCTAAAAAACCTGTACCGCAAACTCTGGCAACTATGCCAAAAGCAGTGCGTCTACCGATCGCTCGCACAGCCCAATCCCAACCGATCATTCCAGCTATTGCTAAACCACTACCGCTTGAACGGGTTCAAGCGGTAGTGGCTGACCCCACGCCTATTACTTCTAGCCCTACGCCTGCACCTACGGAGACAACCGCACCCACAGATACAGAGGCACTCGCACCCACCGCTACCAACCCGTTAGAGGATTTTCCACACTTTCCAGGCGCTAAGGCTGGCTGTCTCGATATTCCTTCTTGCTTTCAGACAGGTAATCCTCTCGCTAAAGTAGCGGCTTATTTTGAAAAAGAGCTGCCAGCCAAACAGTATGAGCAGCGCTTAGAAATAGACGAAACAGATCGAAAAGTTTATCAATTCTCGCGAGCAGGTTTGACCCAGTATCTCAGCTTGATTGAGATTGAGGGAACTGGAACTGTCTATGTTCTCGCCGATGCGCCCCGCACTTTAGACGAGCTGAAAAAAGCTGTAGAAGTTCCGGTTGAGTTGGGCAATGTTTTAGCACAACTAGTTCCCGAAACTGGAGCGGCAGGCATTAATGGTGAGGACTTTGCTGACAGTATCAACGCCACTCCTAAGGATTTCACAGAGCCTGAAAGGTTTTATGAGAGTTTAGGTGGTGTTGATGCAGAAGGCTTTGAGATTACCCCAACTCCCAACTCAGAGATCTACGGCGATCTAAAGGTCGTCCGAGGGCAAACGCCTGAGCAAATTCTCGTCAGCACCATAACGCCTACTCTCCAAGGTAACGGTTTTACGGTTTCAGCCAATTCTTCAGGTGAGTATGGGGGAGGATTGCTTTATCAAATTCAGAAGGGTAAGTTCACGGGCTACCTGAATCTAGTACCAACCAAAGATGGCACTGGAACTATTGTCACCGTTTGGACTAGTTCTCCGATGTAACTAAGTTCTGAGTGACTCTGCTCAATGCTCCTAAACAATTTCTGAAACGATTTCTGGGAAGTTCTCAGGCGATCGCTTAACTCTCATCCACAGCTAGGGAAACGCGATCGCCTCCCACATCTCGCATGGTTGCTAGCAACTTTACTACCTGTTCGTAGGGTAACTTGCTATCTGCTTTCAGAATCACTGCTCCCTTAGGATTTTGCACCAAGTAGGCTTGCATCTGTTGCGCTAGTGCTGCTTCATTGGTTGGCTGGTCAGCGAGTAAGACTTGTCCTTGCCGATTCAAGCCCACTACCAGGGGATCAGGAGTATTTTGCAGTTCTGTACTGGTATTAGCACTGGGTAGAGTAATATTGACTGTTTTTTGATTGGTCAGCGTCATGGAGACAATAATAAAGAATGTCAGAACAGTCATGATCACATCCATCATGGGAAGCAGATTTAACTCTGGCATCTCAGCTCTGTTCTGACGAGACTTAAATCGCATCTTTTTCTGTGCCTAACTTGGTGTTTAACTTAGCTGAGTTAGTGTCCTTCAACTGAAACGACCGCATCGTTAGCGGTGGGGCGGGAGGCGATCGCATATTTTGGTGAAGTTTGGCTAGGTTGGTGCGGTTCATACCAAAACTGCCGATAAATCAGCTCTAGCCCACTGCCTGCTTCTGAGAAATAGTCCATCTGTTGAGCTTGTAAGGTCACAAATACCCGAAAGCAAGCCAGAGCCATGATCGCCACAATCATTCCAGTTGCTGTCGAAATTAACGCCTCGCCAATCCCCGCAGCGGCTTTTGTTGTATCTGCTGCGGTACCGCCAGTCCCAATGTTGAGGTTGGCAAAAGTTGTGATCAATCCTGTAACAGTTCCCAACAGACCCAGCAGCGGTGCTATGCCCACAACAGTCTCTAGGAGTTTGTCGCCCTTACGCATTTTGACAAACTCTTTGTCTCCAGCCGCTTCCATGGCTAAGTGAAATGTTTCAGGAGTGGGCTGGTTTAGTTTCAAGGGTGCTAGTAAGAAGCGACCAATCGATAGATCTTGAGCTTGGTGAGCGATCGTCATCGCCTTCTCTAGGTCGTAGCGAGCAGCTTCTAAAACATCATGGACAATGCGATCTTCTTGCCGCAGTAGTTTGAACCAAAACCAAGCTCGTTCTAGGGCACAGGCAACAGAGGCAACAGACAAACCTAAAAGGGGCCACATAACAGGACCTCCCACTAAGAATAAATCAAATACTTTAGCCATGATTTCTTTAGAAACAGCCAGCTTTTCAGTTCTTGACTGCAATCAATTCACCGTCTACAGAATACCTGAGCTATGTTCCCTACATAGTTAAGGCAGCGTAAGCAAAAAGATAACTTGCGGTTAAGTTCTATTCCTATAAACTTCTTCAGCAGTTATTAGATTACTTTTGGCAAACTTTATGATGGCAATTTCAAGTGTCAAATAGCTTAAAACCTTTAGTGAAGTTATGCACCTCCCAGGTGCGATCGTCCAGTTGACCCATTGCTTGAATACAAGTTGAAAATTGCTGCCACTTCTCCTGGGCATGTTGAAACTGTGGATCAAATCCGGTTACCTGACAGAAAGTTTCAAATCCGTTATCCCAGTAGAAGGTGCCAAGTGCTTTTCTAAGTTGATGAAATTGAGCAGGTTCCATAAGTGTCGCTGAAAAGGAATCAGAACTGCCCGCTTTACCTCGGTAGGGGAGAAAAAAGTACTGCCTGAATTCAGGCAATTTGATCAGCTTCAGTAAGCCCCAGCTTTCAGACAGAGTTAGCCAATCCTTCCATACATTTTTAACGGGTTGATCCCTTCGCTTGGGATAACGGATGCAGCGAGCAGTTCTACTTGTTCCACTATCTCAGAGAGCTAGAAGCAAAGTGCTGTGATCCACCATCCAGTGATCGCATCTTAGCAATCTTTTCCTTGAAGTAACCACCAGAACTAATGATCATCACTGCTTAGGGCGATCGCAAATCCTGTGATAACGCTCCTGTGCCTTTAGCGTCCAGCGCTGTTCTTGCCCTTGGAAGAGAATCGCGCAAATGAGAAGAATGTGGGGTTTAAGGACAACAAGGGCGATCGCAATATCCCACCCCTACGCATACCGGTAATCACCTGATCTAGCTCGAGATGTTGTAGATGGGTTGAAGCCAAGTATAGCAGTCGTTGTAGCGCTTGGTTCGACCGCGATTGTCGGTAGGAGCATGACGATGCGATCGCTTCAGTCTTTTCTTGCTAGCCCAGATTGCTCAAATGCTGAGTCAAAAAATCAATAAAGATCTGAACTCGAAGCGAATATCGGCGGTTGGGCAGGTAAAGGGCATAGATGTCTGTATCAAGATTGGCTTGAGGATGAAACTGAAAATCGGTTAACACAGCTTGCAATTTGCCAGCTTGAATATCTTCATTAATTAACCAGGTCGGCATCAAAATTAGACCCACACCATCCAGGCAAACTTGACGCAGCACTTCAGAGTTATTCACATTCAGGGAACCATTAACCTTGATGTCACAGACTTCCTCGTAACGCTTGAACCGCCAAATTTCGTCCCCTGTGGCGTAGGTAAAGCACAAACAATTGTGGTGGATTAAATCATCGGGATGAGTTGGAATGCCGTAACGCTCGAAATAAGCTGGACTTCCGCATACCAAACGGGTATGAGATGCTAGTTTGCGGAGAATCAGGCGATCGCTAGAGCGCTCAAGATTGCCAATGCGAATCACCAGATCAAGATCTTCTTCAACCAGGTTTGCTAACCCATCGCTCAAGCGCAGATCTAGCTTGACTTGGGGATACTGAGCCAGAAATTTACTCAAGAGTGGTGCAATTAGAGTAGAACGGTGAGTTACTCAAGCACTGCTTGCCAGGAGGCAACCATGACATTGACGATACTTCAGATTTCATTTGTCCCTGGTGTTTAGTAGCAGAAACGCGATTGAATCGGGCAATTGAGCAGTTAAATTCACCGGTTGAAATTCAGAAAATCTGGTCTCCATTCGAGCTAAACCCAGATATGCCTGAAGCTGGAATGGATCGCATCGCAGCCAGAAGTTTGGCAGTTGGGAATATTCGCGGCAATTGGATGCGAACACACTTCAAGCCACTCAAAACGATGGCATCGGATTTCGCTACGACTTAATGACCGTTACCCCAAACACGCTGAAAGCCCACCGATTGACGTGGTTTGCGGGACAACAAGGCAAAGCAACAGCAATGGCAGAACGGATTCTAAACGCTTATTTCACAGAAGGACAGAACATTGTCGAAGTTCAAGTCTTAACGGATCTAGCGACTGAAGTGGGTCTAGATGCAGAAGCAGCGAAAACTTTTCTGTTGTCGGATATAGGAATTCAAGAGATCCGAAACTTGGAACAACAAGCAATCGCTCAAGGAATTCATGGTGTTCCTCATATCCGCATTGGTCAAACCGTAGTATCGGGCGCTCAATCAATTGAGGTTTTTCTGAATACTTTGCAAAATGCGATGGCTGAATTGTCACCTGCCTAAAGCAAAAGTCAATCAGATCGGTTGAATGACTAGAACAACAACGGAAATACTACTATGACCAATGATTTAGACTCATCGTCTAATCCTCATAGAGTCAAACTCTATGGACAATCGGATTCAGCTTCTGCTTACGAAATTCGAGATTTTCTCAACCGCAGTGTGGTTGAATTTGACTGGATTGAATTAACGAGCGATCAAGATTGCAACCGCGAACTTCGTCTTTCAACACTAAGTGATATCCGCTTGCCTGTGGTTGAGTTTCCAGATGGCACTCAACTCTTTGGCCCGACCATTCGAGAGATTGCTCAACGGCTTGGTTGGGTGACGCAACCCAAATTCAAAGAATATGATCTATCGATTTATGGTGCGGGTCCTGCCGGATTGAGTGCAGCCGTATATGCCGCATCTGAAGGGCTACGCACCGTTCTGATTGAACGCCACGCTGTCGGTGGGCAAGCAGGCACCAGTTCCTTGATCGAGAATTACATGGGATTTCCTGAAGGCATTAGCGGCGCTGACCTAGCGGAACGCGCCCGTCAGCAGGCAGTCAAATTTGGGATTGAACTGCTGCTTCTGCGCGAGGGCATAAAATCAGAATTTCGGGACAATCGCATCTACACGGATCTGGCAGATGGCAGCAAAATGATTGCACGAGCCAATATCTGTGCTACGGGGATTGAGTACCGACGGCTCAATCTTCCCAATGAAGACCAGTTTCTCAAAGTCGGATTGTTTTACGGTGCGGGTGCAAGTGAAGCCCCACTGTGTGGTGGTGAACATGTCTTTATCGTGGGTGGGGGTAACTCGGCAGGCCAGGCGGCTATGTACCTGTCACGCTATGCCGAAAAAGTCACCATGCTGATTCGTGGCAATACGCTAGCGGCGACCTTATCGCAGTACCTTGTTGAGCGCATTACTCAGAAAAGCAACATTGAAGTTCTCTTTCAGACTCAGGTGACTGGGCTAGCAGGAGATACCTCGTTACAGCAAATAGAAGTAACCAATCATCGCGATCGAGTGGTACAGAAAATCGATACTCGACGGCTTTTTGTTTGTATTGGCGGTGTACCAAACACTGAATGGGCAAAGGATACTGCCATCATTCAGGATCAGGCAGGCTACCTGGTGACTGGCTCAGATTTGCTGAAACAGAGTCGCCTACCGGAATGCTGGACGCTCGATCGCGATCCATTTTTTCTAGAGACCAGTGTTCCTGGTTCCTTTGCAGCGGGAGATGTGAGGCATGGTTCTGTGAAGCGAGTGGCTTTATCCGTAGGTGAAGGCGCAATGGCGGTCACGTTTGTTCATAAGTATTTAGAGGAAATCGGATGAACGCTATCGATAAACGTGCCCTTGTAATCGGTGGGTCATTGGCTGGGTTGTTCGCCGGAACTCTGTTGCGCTCGATTGGTTGGCAGGTAGATATTTACGAGCGATCACCGCACAACCTTGACAGTCGCGGCGGCGGCATTGTGCTGCAACCGGATGTCGTCGAAGCGTTTCAACGAGCAGGAATAATCTACGAAGCCCCTTTAGGTGTGGTCGCGCACGAACGATATTACTTAAACCGAGACGGCAGCATTGCTCAACCCATGCCAATGCGTCAAACTTTAACTTCCTGGAACTTACTGTATGGTTCGATGCGGCGGCATTTTCCGGTTGAGCACTACCATCAAGGCAAGCACCTAACCGAGATTCAGCAAGATGGGCTAGCGGTGGCTGCGATGTTTGCCGATGGCACTCACGAGACAGGCGATCTACTCGTAGGTGCAGATGGACCGACTTCCATCATTCGCCATTTGCTCTTGCCTGACTACACGACCCAATATGCTGGGTATGTTGCCTATCGCGGCTTAGTAGATGAATCAGAACTCGATCCTGCAACGGCAAAATTGTTGACCGAACGGTTTGTATTTTATCAATTTTCAAATTCTCACATTCTGCAATATGTGATTCCAGGAGAGAATGATTCGTTGATTCCGGGGGAACGTCGCTTCAACTGGGTTTGGTATGTCAATTACAACCAAACAAGCGAATTGCCGGACATCCTGACCGTTTTTATCGGTCAGCGTCGGGAGTATTCGATCGCCCCTGGAATGATCCATCCGACTGTGGAGCAAGCGATGAGATCGTACGCCGATCGCGTCTTAGCGCCTCCATTTCAAAAATTAGTGGCAGCCACCCGAGAACCCTTTGTCCAAGCCATTTTAGATCTTGGCGTACCGCAAATGGCATTCGATCGCATTGCCCTGATTGGCGACGCGGCTTTTATTCCCCGTCCCCATACGGCTGCTAGTACCGCTAAGGCTGCTGCTAACGCGATCGCTTTAGTTGATGCTTTGGTTGACTCCAATCATGATGTACCGAAGGCACTAGAGGCATGGGAAGGCAATCAGCTTGCGCTAGGAATGCGCCTCTGGGAATCGGGAGAGGCTTTGGGAGAGCGATCGCAATTTATGTACGGTGAGGGACGAACGGAGGGATAACCGATGAAATCATTCATGAACCTGAATCGATTTGAAGCATTCAGTGATGGGATATTCGCAATCGCCATGACCCTACTGGTGATTGAAATTAAAGTGCCAGATTTGTCTCAGGCAACGGCATCGACTGCAATTGATGCACTAATTCATGCTGGACCGCATATTCTTAGCTACATCACGAGCTTTTTGGTCATTGGTGTTTTGTGGCTCAATCATCATGCTTTATTTCATTTGCTAAAGCGGGTCGATCGGATTGTCTTGACAATCAACTTAATATTGCTCATGTGCATTGCTTTTATCCCTTTCCCAACAGCACTGATCGGTGAATACGGCAAGCTCCAACCCATTGTGATGTCTTATGGTTTAACGCTGTCGTTCACTGGAATTGTCTACAATGCCCTTTGGTTTTATGTCGTTCGGCAGTATCTCTGGGATCATCCTCAAGCCAATCGCCGTTTCATCTGTCAAGCTTCTCTTTGGAGTATTGGTTATCCGATTTTTTACTTGATTGCTTCGCTGTTGTCATTAAGCAATACAACCTTAAGCACAGTTCTTTACATCCTCACTCCATTGTTCTATCTATTTCCCAGCGTCATCGATCGGCAATTGGGTAACCTACCCGATGGAGTCTCCTAAAACAATCTGCGTTTCTATCAGTAAATTGAAATACAGTCTTGAATCGCCTCTATGTAGGTTTAGCGGTAGCGATCGCTGTCGAATCAGGTAGCAAGGGGATTTTCTCCCCTGCTCCCACAGAACCCCGCTTGTGGCTTCGCACAGAGCGCTTTTTTAGAAAGGATTAAACAGTTCAACTCTGAGGAATTGATGTCCAAGACTGGTTACACAATTAAGCGCTGACCAGTTAGCTCCACTATTCGGGTTCATCGCTAGATCGAACTTCGTGGCTCCTCCCTGCTCTCTGGAGTTCAGCCCTTCATCCTCTTTCATTCATTATGAAGTTAACCTGCCAAGTCGATGCCTCATACCAGCCATAATTACCAGGATCTTATGGACAAGCTGACGTGTTTTAGGTAGTCGTTGTAATTCAGTTTCAGTTTGCGGTTCCAGAGTTAGCTCTGCTATTGCCTTTGATTGAAATCATCACCGACAAAGCAGAAAATCGTTACTCACTTGTCCATTTGTTGCAGCAAACCCGTTGAGAATATTGCCATTGAAGATGCCTTTGCCAAAGATCATGTCAACTTCTGCAACTCGAAATGGCGGTACAATTTTGTTCTTTACCACCTTAACTTTGACTCGAATGCCGTATTCCTCCATCCCTCTCTTTAATGTTTGAATCCGGCGAGTATCTAGTCGCATTGAGGCATAATATTTGAGAGCATGACCGCCTGTGGTTGTTTCCGGACTGCCATAAACGACACCGATCTTCAAACGCAATTGATTCAGGAAAATTAACGTACACTGACTATGCAGACAGTTCATCAAGCGTCGAAGCGCTTTGCTCATCAACCATGCAATGGAAGTCGTGGGAAAATCGCCCATATCCGCTCGAATCTCTGACTCTGTCACCAGTGCAGCGACAGAATCCACCACAACTAGATCAACACTCTTGGAACGCACCAGTTGTTCCACTAGTTCCATTGCCGTTTCACCACTATCAGGCTGGCTGACCAACACCTGATCAATATCCGCTCCGAGCGCAGATGCGTAGTGTGGATCAAGGGCATGTTCCATATCAATAAAAGCAGTAGTGCCTCCTAGCTTCTGCATTTGGGCGATCGCTTGCAATGCTAACGTAGTTTTACCACTACTTTCTGGACCATAAATTTCGACAATGCGTCCTCTGGGATAACCTCCTCCTAATGCTAGCTCCAACTCAGTTGAGCCGCTGGAGAAGGTTTTTACATTCATGTGCCTGGCATCTCCCAGACGCATGATAGAACCATTCCCGAATTCCCGATTAATCTTTGCCAGTGTTCGTTCCAGGTCTGATTTCTTAGTCGCCAATTTGTTAGCCATCGCTTTTGAAAAATAAACAACCGATCTCCATTACTGAAGATCGGTGAGTGTGCAGCGATAGCTGAGTATCATTCAGCAGTTGTTTCTAATTCAGTCTTTACACCGGGTGGAGCAATGGCATCCAACAACACCAATCCCATTTGTTTCAATAAAGCAGTGTTGCCATCGGGACAACCATGTTGAATCAAGCATTTAGCACAACCCGCATCACAATCGCAGCTACGAGCGATCGCAGGATCTGATGCCCAAAGCTATGGATTGCGATCAGGATACTGGGATGCTCCCGTGATACTCCCCGCCATCGAACGGCAAGGCTTTCTTAGGTTAGGCTAGAAATTGACCGTTTCTAAACTTGACCCTAAAAGGCATACTCACTTTGCCTCTACACACTCCACTGAAGTCAATCCCCAGCATTGTGCTTACCTTTCGCATGATGTTACAACTCCCGTGGCAATCGGAATTAAGGAGCCACCCTTTCCCGGTTTGATACAACCCGCGCACCATCCGTTTTCCTGATGCCACCCACCCTTCAGGTTTCGCGCCGAAAACAGGTAAGGGGTCATTGTCGAAAAACGAACTTTGAGACGTATAGGATTCTTCCGTCTCCACAACCCGAATTCCGAACATGAGAGCGAGTTGCTGGATGCGACTGAATAGCTTGTAGTGGGGAATCTGAACAAATTCCTGATTGGTCTTACTCCCCAAATTCACACCATCTTTTTGGCGTTTATTGCGGCCATAGACGATGGTATCAATCCTGTTTTCCAGGCAGAAGTTAATGATCCATCGCGCGGCCTGGTTGATGTAGTTGCGAACATAGCAATTACGTTTGTGGGTTTCTAGCTGGATGCGCTTAGAGGTTACACCTTTCAGGTTTTTTTTGCCATGAGTCAAGATAGATTTGAGTTCAGCGACTCGCTTGTTGTACTACTGATTTTTTGATTTCAACTCCCTGCCATCTAGAAGAAAAGCTAATCCGGTATTCGTTATGCCAGCCAATAAATTGTCTAAGCCAGGATCAAGCGCTAGAACATTTTCAGGGTGGAGTTTGCAGGAAGTAGCCGCCTTCTCCATCGACGGGTAGACATATTCAACAATCCATTGCCCATTGGCAGGAATGAACCGCAATTCGCGAATCTGCACATCCTTCAACCGTTCTGGCAGTGGGATGTAGAAACAATCCTGAGCGAATGCAGCGGCTCCACCTTTACCTAGTGGCACCCGAATCAACCCATTCTCAACCTTGAGGGATTGCCCTGTGAAAACCACCTGAGACAACCCGCCCTTAGTGCGGTATCTCGGCAATTTGGGTGCATACTCCAACTCACCCAGCTTCAACAATTTTGATAATGCCTTGAAACTCTTGAACGCTTCATTAACCGATTTCAAAACCTGTTGTGCAGCTTGGGAGTGCAACAATTTGCCATTCTCGCTTTCCTTCAGTGCAGCGTAGAGACTGGTGTACTTCAACATCTTGAAAGGCTGACAACCATTCGCAAAGAAGTATTGACGGGATTCGTAGACTCCCTGGTTATAAATATTGTTGGCTAACCGCGCCAACTCAGCAAGCAACCGGGCAAGTTGCTTGTCTGGCGAAAACACATCTTTTTGAACGGCCAGAAACATGGTAATCTGCGAACATTTGCACTATTTTACACTCTGCCTGCAATAGCAGGCGCGGAACCCGTTCTGCATCCCCGTCCCGAACGAGTGAGGTTTGATCCGGTTTCCAAATCTTCCAGTGATTGATAGATTCCTTGAGAATGAAGGGCTTCAATCCACTTAGAGAGTAGATCACTCTTGAATCTGGCTCTTTGGCAGGAATGGTTTGCTGCCAAAGCAAGTCTTCTCCAAGAAATTTAATGATGTTGGTTGGTTCAGAAGGATTATTGCCAGCGGAATCTGGATGTTCCTCAATAGAGATTGTCGGGAGTGCCCAAAAGCTTTGAAGCAGAGCACCGTAGTTCGGTGTCGTGGTCATGGTCGTTGTCTCCGCTCACTGCCAAAAAACATCCGACGTAGGAGAAAGGCAGAAACCTGCATAATTGCAGGTATTAAGGTTTCAATTCCCTGAGCTATCCAACTGAGCGATCGCAGTCGAGGTCGAATTCGCTAAAGCAGCGTTGCAAGCGTTTGTAGTGAGGTTGATTTAGGCATTGCCACAAAATGCCGTTGCCAGTTCCGCCAAATTGACGGTCTTGCCCGAAATAAGGCAACGAGAACCAGAGCGACAAAGGTCAGTCGTGCGCCATGCCAAGCCAAATGGGGCTGCAAAACCTGCCGTAATTGAGTAATCTGATCATAGGGGTTTCATTGATAAAGAATGTGGTAATTCTCATGAAACTGTCGTGTCGATTTCTAGCTAGCTGAACCTTCAACTCTCCTAGAAGGATCTCAGTGTCTCTGACGATCGCACTTCTGCAGGGTGCGGCAGCAGTCCTCATATAAAAATGTGACTTTAACGATAAAGGTAGGGCAGCGATCAGTTATACATTTCTCAAATCAAAGCACCTTTCCCAGTTAGTTTGTTAATCATTGACAGCGATCGCCTTGTGAATCTTCAGAATTAAATTGGCTGAATGTATAGCGTACTGTTTTCGCTGCATTGAGTGAACATTTAACTATAACAAACTGACTAGTCTCTTCTTTGCGATTTCCAGTGTTTGGATCAAAGCTGACCTTACCTGTGGCACCCTCCGTTAGCTGCTGCTTAACCAATTCTTTTCGAACCGCATCACGAGCTCCTTGAAACCCGCCCTTGGTTCGATTTTGAGTTGGCATCTTTTCAAAAGCAGAAGCCAGTATACGAGTGGCATCATAGCTGGTTGCTGTAACCCAGCTAACCTCAAAAGTTTGCCATAAGGTCTTAGCTGATTGAAGAAACGCTGAATTATTTGGAGAACTTGGACGAACCCAAGGAGAAACAAATAAAAATGGATGAGGAGAGCCAACTAAATATTCACCTGTTTCTTTTCCCAAAAGTTCTGGGCTGTAAAGACTGTCGCTACCAATTAAAATAGCTCTTTTCTGGTTTGCCGTGATAATTTCTTTGATATGATTAATATTATCATCACCCGGAAATAGAATGAGGGTTTTAGCTCCAGATGCTATTGCTTCGTTAACAGCTTCTCCTGCATCGAAGTTACTTGCGCGTAGATTAAAATCTTTGACGACTAATTTAAGGTTTCCTTTGTCCTTATTTGATAAGTCATCGCAGAAGTTTTTTCTTAAAGAATAAGGATAGGGATCATCAGATTTTCTCGGAGGTTCGCTGCAAGGAGGAAAGTTTTCAAGCTCTCCCTCAGAACTCCCTGAATAGAAAATGGCTACTGGCTGTAATGAATCATGAAACGAACGGTACGCAGGAGATGATTCAAATAGAAAATTAGTGATTTTTCTCGTAGTAACACTGTCGCTTGGTACAGTGCGAAAACAAAATCCATCGCCTAACTCATTGGCAGCTTTGCAATCCCTTGAGAACTCTTCTGATGTAGATGTTGGGCTCACAAACACGAGCCCTCTACGGTTGTACTCACCAAGTGCCTTAACTGTTGAAGCACTGAAAAACGGACCTACAACAGCAATTATATCGGTATTATCAGCTATTTTCTGGGCGGTGCTATTAGCAACTTCAGGTTGATCTTTATAATCAATTATGACTTTTAAGCCCTTCTTTTTGATTAGTTCTGGTGAAGCGTTAATCTCGTTCTGAGCTTGAGCCACCCCTCGTAAAACTTCTGCTGCCAAAACTTCTTGGGAAGGTGTGAGAGTAGCAATTGTGTAGCTTTCGATTTTGCGAGAAATAAGATAAGAGTTGTTTAAATGAATAACTGCTTCTGGATTATTCCTATTGAACTTTAACGCTTCACAAAAGGAATCAATTGCTGAGTCGTACTCTCGTTTATCGTAGTAAGCTTTACCTTCTTTTGTTTTCTTCTTTGATGATTTATCTCTTGTTTCTAGTGACTGATTAGATGCGTTAGATCGGAGGATCCTTTGCCCACATTCTTCATCAACAGTAGAACCAGCTAATTCTCGCGATTCTAAAAATGACACAAGTATTTTGCTAAGTCCTGCTAAAACTCCAATTCCTATTGCAGAGACGAGTGCTGCTAATAAAAAAATTATTAGTAGCCGGCGGATTTTCAATCTTGCAGGAATGAGGTCTAACTCACGTGCTAGTTCACTGGGTAGTAAAACTCTTACTCTATGACTAGGAACATGACTAGAAATTCTACTCAACTCATTTCTATAAAGATTATCGTTAGCAGTAACAATTACATCATATTGTTGTTGAGCTGCACAGAAACAAGCAACTCCTACCTCTTCTAGAAAACGAGAAGCCTCTCCTGTCTCAGGAGCTATATGAGGTATTTTATTTCTAATGTTTTGAATAAATATTTCTTTTTCTGCTTCTGTTCCTCCTCTTCTCTCTCTTATTACCGTTAGAGTCTTTTCAGTTATATACCCTTCAACTCGTCCTCCTCTGCTCCAATCAATCACTTTTTGACAATCTTCAAAATCTTCTGCTAAAAATGCGTTGATAATTATGTCGCTAACTACCAAGACTTTCATAGAGGTACTTCCTCTCTATGAAAAATGACTAGAAACGGTAACTGAGTAAGTATTCTCAAAGCGTTACTGGTGGGGGACAAAGATTATCAGAATTAGAAAGTCGAAAAGATAGGAACTTAAACATAATCTCACATAAGACTTGCATCTTCATGAAATCTATAGAGCTAAGTTCATTTTCTACTGTCGGATTGGTTCTTATCGATTGATTACGAGTTCTCTGATTGCGAATCCTCGAATAAATCCTCAAAGCTACAACTAAGGACTTCGCAAAGCTTGCGAATTCGGAAAAACACATCGCTTCCATCGCGTCCCCGCTCCCAGTTTGCAAAAGTAGATTCTCTGACCCCTAATTCAAGTGCCACATCTAATTGGGTGAGTCCCCTTGCTCTACGAAGTTCGCCAAGCATCAGTTTTGTCCTAGCTTCACTGGTTGGTGTCTTCTTCCTGGAGCTTCCACCAACCTTCTCTGCTTCGTGGGACTCAGTTGCTTTCTGGAATTTTTTCTCAGTTGACATATTTTTTGACCGCTAATTGGATAGTGATGCGGGTGAACTTTTGAGCTAACACAAAGCATTTCAGTGAAAGCTCATGACTACTTTTTCTACAGCTGCATCGGGGTCGACAGTGCTCCCAAGTCACGTATCCAGACTAACAAATTTCTGGGTTAACAAAACTAACAGCAGAACAATTCACAAAGAAATGTTACAAGAAGTTCCTTCTAGTAATTATCTGCTATGTTCAAAAGTAGGTGATAAATCTTAGATTAAATTTCATCTACGAAATCTTGAGGGTTCTAGGAACAGCTACTCGAGTATCGCCACAACACATGGTTAATCGAGCTGAACTAAAAAAGTCACACTACTCTTGGAGAAACAAATCATGGCATTAGTTAAAGAGATTACGGGTTGCGAGACCAGCCCAGTCCGCAGTCTAGACCAGCAACTGATCGATGAAGTAAATGTCATCATCCCCAATGTTCTGGTTAGCATAGAGGATTTGAATGTGGAATTGACGGGTTCCTCCGTCTGGACCCTATTGCAACTACCAGCAAAAGAGGCTCTTGGACGGGCCATTGCGGAACGAGGGGAAATACTGCAAATTAACTCGGGTTACCGCCCTCTTGCTGGACAGTTGGTGTTGTTCCAAAACGCTAGTGAATGCGGTTATGAGGTAGCGCCTGTAGGTAGTAGTGATCATCAGAGTGGCTTAGCTCTGGACATCGAAGACAACGAAGGCTGGCGGCCTTACCTAGAGCGGCACGGTTGGAAATGGTTTGGTCCTGCAGATGACGTGCATTTTGACTTTGAAGGACAGGATATTGGCAACACGGCTATCCTAGCTTTCCAGCAGCTTTGGAATCGCAACAATCCTAACGACCCTATTCCAGAGGACGGCATTTATGGAGATCAAACCGAGATCCGGTTAGGCAACTCGCCTGCCGAAGGGTTTCCACCACCAGTAAATGGAGGACTACCGTTAGAACCAGGAACTTATTTTCTCAAGTGTTTAGGTGACGTCGAAGGACCCCGCTGGCTCGATGGGCGGACAGGCGACGGCACCGTTGGCTTAGCCCCGAACACCGACCCTCCCTATACGGGCATCAAATGGGAGGTAACTTTTGACGAGGCTGCCTCCGCCTACAGATTTAAATGTCTAGGTGACGTCGAAGGACCCCGCTGGCTCGATGGGCGGACAGGCGACGGCACCGTTGGCTTGGCTCCGAACACTGACCCTCCCTATACGGGCATCAAATGGGAGGTAACTTTTGACGAGGCTGCCTCTGCCTACAGATTTAAATGTCTAGGTGACGTCGAAGGACCCCGCTGGCTCGATGGGCGGACAGGTGATGGTACCGTTGGCTTGGCTCCGAACACTGACCCTCCCTATACGGGCACCAAATGGCAAGTTGAACCGGCTGTTATCCCAGAAAATCCCAACGCCATTCTCTATGAGCTCACTCCTACGGGTGCCAGTGCCGAGACGGCGGAATCCGACGGGTTGCCAGGTGGCGGTGAATCATCACGCAAGATGGCCGAGACGGACGCGCCGAAAGTGCTGCGTTTCGTCGAGCGCTTTCAGGTAGCGGGGAGGGAGTATAACCTGCCGCCTGCCCTGCTCGCGGCGATTGCCAGCCGTGAAAGTCGCGGCGGTTCTGCGCTCAACGATTGCCTAGGTGACGGCGGTGCCGGTGTCGGCATCATGCAAGTCGATCAAACTGTACGTCCCCCTGCTGAGGTGACAGATCCGGGGCCTGACTGTGCTAGCCAGGAGCATATCAACCAGGCGGCATCAATCCTGCGCGGGTTCGTTGACCAGGCAGCCGCCGCCCATCCTGAATGGAGCGCGGCAATCCAGCTTCAGGCTGGCACCGCGTCGTACAACGCTGGCCCAGACCAGATAGAGGTACCCGACTTCGATGAGGGCACAACGGGCGGCGATTACTCGAATGATGTGATTGCCCGAGCGCAATACTACGCCGACAATTGGCGGTCCCCAGCAGCAGTCGTCTGACTTCCCAACCGACTGAGTGAGGTGAAGTGGCAAGTCATGAGGTTTACCCGTGAGATTGCCATTGTTGCCGAAAGGTTTTTAGCAATCTTGATGTAGATACAGCTAGCTAGTCGCTCGTTTCTGCAACGACTCAGTGTTCACCCGTAGGGGTGAACACTGGGGCTAACCTAACTTCGAGAGTGTAGTTTTCTAGTCAAAATCATTCGCTCCAACCCAAGTGTGAGTGAGGGCTAGATGCTGAATTTAGGGTCGAGTCGCCGTTCATTTTATTCAAAGAAGTAGGAGACAATTATGTCACTGTGGTTAATTCCCAAAATTCTTTTGGTGACTGGGTCAGTAGGTGTTGCTGGGGCAATAGGTGGAGTTGTTAATGCACTTCTCACCGACAATGGGTTTATTTGGCCTTATGTAGAGCAAGTCAATGGCATCCGCATTACGCGCCCAGGATTCATCGGTAATATTTTTATTAGTGCTGTTGCAGCTGTTATCTCTTGGGGATTGTATGGCCCGTTCGCCCAAGCGAATCTCCTTGAAGGACAAGCGTTGAGCTTAACGCCTTCTACATTTGCTGGCGCAATTCTTGTGGGTATAGCTGGAGCTAAGTGGCTAACTAATGAGGTAGATAAGCGCCTTTTGAAAGTAGCTGCAATAAAGGCTGCTAAGGCGCACTCCTCTCCTGAAGTAGCTGAACTAATGCTCTGGGCATCACCATCTGAAACTTTAAACATTACAAAGAAGCTTCAGCTATGACCGACGTGGTTAGTGTTGTAGACCTGTGGAAGTATTCAAATGACTCGACCAACTGGAGTTTAGTCTAAATTCCAGTATCCAAATTACTTTGATTGAACAGGCTGAAACAACCGCACGATCGCCAGCAAGAACGGTAGGATAGAGTTTGCATTGACATAACCTTGCTTAATCGCCATTTCTAGGTCCACTAGCTTTGTGACTGCTTGGATCAATGATTTGATAGGCATGGTTGCGACCTCTTGCCGCAGGTAGTAAAGCCGGTTTGGATTACCCACATTACAGATTTGAGCAATCTCCGTGTTGTTCTTAATTCCACTTAAAATTGCACTCTTAACCCATAACCAGGTTCTAAATTGGGTTAGTAGCGTCGCAACCATAACCATCACTGGCTCAGAACGGGCAAGCAATTCATCGATTAGACGCACCACTGCTTCACGTTCCCCATGACGAACTGCTTCTGCTAACTGTAGATTGCTCTGAGTCTGGCAAGGAATCAAGCTTTGTACCTCTACCAGGCGGATCGGTTGACCATTCACGTAAGTTTCCAGCTTACGGAGTTCTGACGCAACACGGATCATGTCATTGCCAATCGCTTCTGCCAAATATTCAATGACATCTTTGGGCAGTCGCAGTTTCATGCGCTTTGCTTGAGTGGCGTTCAGCTTTGCTGTAGCTTCGCTAATCGCTTCTTCAATTAAATCTGTACGCCAAGGTGGAATCAACGACAGCTCAAAACACTGACCGTACTTGATCAAATGCTTGTAAATTTTCAGGCGCTTATCCACATTCGTTGCCAAAAATACAAGCATTGTAGAATCTGGCACCTGAGCAAGTTGCTGCAAACTTTCTAACTGGGCATCACCCCATTGCTTAAGATTGCAATCCTCCACGACAACAAGCCGTTTGCCGCCACTCACTGAAGGGGTTCGTGCCGCACTTATTGCTTGTTCTAAAGCACTAGCGGGAAAACGGTGATAGCAAAACTCCAACCACTGCGGATCAAGTTCTGCTTTGTATTGCTCTAGTTTTTGTCGAATAGCAAACTGATCATCTCCAGTTAACAGAGCAATCATCCGGATCTCCCATTTCTGCTAGCTGTGAGCGTTCTGATCAATACAGTCATCGGCTTCGGACACTGAGTAGCTCGCTGGAGCATACAGGCGATCGCCTGCTGATTTGCCTCAAACTTTGCAAAAGAAGCAGGAGCAACTTCCAAGATCGCCTTCGCCCCTTGCAAATTGGTCAGTTGCGCCTGACTCAGCAACTTTTGAGTTCCCGGCTTAGCAGAAGCGATGACTTTTTGCCAGAGAGCTGATAAATCGGGGGAATTTTAATCTGTGGCGATTGAAGATCGCTCTGCGACTGCTTTATGGTGGTGTCCGTTCTCGTCTGCTGACTGCTTTTCACTCGCATCGTTGGAAGCATCTGATCGGAGCAGTAGCATCAAGTTTAACAGACACGTTTCCAGACAGACAGCCGCATTGGTGGTGCGAAGATAATCTTCTGCCTTTTGCAATTGGGTCAAGGATTGATTAAGAGCATCAAAATCCTAGTGAGAGGTGATTGCCTTCAATGGGTTGTAATTGACAGGGCTGGTGAGCAAGTCCGATGCTTTAGGAGCCGATTTGAGAATGAGTAGATCGCGATAGGTTTGGAGCAAGCTGCTGAGGATTAGTTTGGGTGTTTTGCCAGAATCCACCAGTGTTCGTGACAATTTAAGGAGTTGAAAGGTATCGTTGGTGGCGATCGCATTGAGTACTGCCATCAAGTCTGTTTCCGTCACTCCCCCAGTCATTTCAACGACATGGTTCGCAATCACTGCTTCACCGAGCAAGGTAACCTGACCCAAAAGCTGAAGGGCATCTCGCAAGCCTCCCTCGGCAAACCGGGCGATCGCCATTAAAGCCTCATCCTCGACAGCGATCGTTTCAGCATCAGCAACCTCTTGCAAGTGCTGTGCAATTGTCTGAATTGAAAGCGCCCGAAAATGAAATACTTGACAACGGCTTACAATGGTCGGCAATACCTTATGCACTTCCGTCGTACAAAGGATAAAGACTACATGGGGTGGTGGCTCCTCAATGCACTTCAGCAGAGCGTTTTGAGACTGCTGAGTTAGCATATGGCTCTCATCGATTAGAAAAATTCGGTAGCGTCCCTGCACAGGTGCAAGGCTACTGCGTTCCACTAAGGCGCGGGCGTCATCCACCCCGTTGTTGGAAGCGGCATCAATCTCACTGACATCCAGACTGTTGCTAGTTTCGATCGAGCGACAAGACTGGCAGGTACCACAGGGTTCATCAGTGGGTCCATTGAAGCTCAGACAGTTGAGAGACTTGGCAAAGATACGTGCAGTAGAGGTTTTACCCGTTCCCCACGAACCTGTGAAGAGGTATGCCGGGGCAATGTGCATTCGGGCAATGGCACTGGTTAGAGCAGTTTGGACGTAGGGTTGTCCAACCAATTTTGCCAGAGTTTTAGGACGATATTTTTGATGGAGGGCGACAGTCGGCATGGTGATATTGAGTTTAATCATCACGGCGATCGCCCCTAGTCAGGGGCAGTTTGCTCCAGCAGAGATAGTTTAAATGGTTGGCACCCTAAAGCCCTATGATGAGAACCGTTATTAAACTCCTCTTGCTCCGTTGAATCGCACCATTCAGCTTCTTCAAGTTCACGATCAAAAGATCGTTGATGCCATCCTGACGGAGGTGACTGACAAGCACCTTGAGGATGCCAAGACATTTTGGGAGCCGATCTTGGAAGGAAGCGGTCAAGACGATGAGTATTGGAACTGGGTGGGCAAGAGCCGTCGATCGAAGTTGCTTCCAGGGGATGAGTTATACGCGATCGAGTGCGAGGGTATCACTCAAGGACTGATGATGCTCGATGTTTTGAAAAAACGCTGTCAGATTGAATCTCAGTTGCGACGACGGTTAGTGTACATCAGTGCTTTAACAACCGCCCCTTGGAATCGCCCCCTCATCATTAACCCTCCAACTTATAAGGGCATTGGGGGCAATCTGGTAGAGTTTGCGAATGTGCTTCGCACACACTTCGTGAACGCCCGCAGCCACGAACTGGGTTATCAAGGCAGAATCGGGTTACATGCCCTGCCAGGTGCGCTAGGATTCTATAGAAAGCTGAGAGTTGGACTGCTCAACTGTGGTCCTGATCCTGAAGAACCCGTTGACATACTCCCCGTCCTAAAGGACGTGGGATTCTAAAGGCTCAAACAGCAGTTGCAGGCAAAGCCTGTCTGACACTGCCTAACCCAACCATTGATGCCCCAACGGTTTGAATATTTTTTGAGGCGTTGTCATCTCTGCCGTTGATTGATTGGCATGAGGGGCAACGCCATTGTCTGACCGATAGATCCAGTGACTCTAAAACATGACCGCACTGGTGACACGTTTTTGAACTGGGATACCACTGGTCAATGAAGACAACTAACTTGTGCTTTTTCTTGGCTACCCATTCGAGAATTTGCAAGAACTCTCCCAGTGCCAAATCTTGAATCTTGCGACCCCAAAGCCGTTGCATTCCTTTGAGATTTAATGTCTCAAAGCACAGCACATCAAAACGGTTGGTGAGTTCATGAGCTAACTTCCAGAACCAATCACGCCTCTGGTTAGCAATCTTTTCATGCTGCCTGCATAAGTGCTTTCTGGCTTGCTCACGGCTCTTAGAACCCTTTTGCTTGCGAGAGAGCTGCTTATTGGCTCTGCGAATGGCATTCAGCCCTTGTTTGAAGAATTGGGGTGATTCAATTTTGGTGCCATCGGAGCAAGTTAAAAATACATGCAAGCCGAAATCGAACCCCGCTAATTTATCAGTCGCGAATTCAACTTCTGGCTCCATTGCATCATCCACCACAACCATCATGAATAGCTCACCTAATGGTGTTCGCTTGATGGTCAGGGTTTTAACTGTGCCCTCAATTGCTCTGGAGTTCCAATATTGAAACACTCGATTGCCAATCTTCACTCGATTGCCGCTCAAGAATTTGTAGCCAGCTTGTTTGAGCGTGAAGGATTTGTATTTCTTGACCTTCTTAAATCCTGGTGGTTTAACCCCCTTTTTGTGATGTTTGAAAAACAGTTGATAGGCTTTCTCAATGCGCTCACAAATGTCTTGCACTGCTTGAGAGCCAACCAATTGCCAGAATGGGTTACGCTTTCGTAATTTAGCAATATGAGCTTTGAGTTTATTACAATTCAGATGTTTGCCCCACATCCGGTAATACCGCTTGTGGAGGGCAATACATTTGTTGTAAACGACTCCAGCCGCATTAATGCACCGCTTCAAATAGCAGTTGCGTTTGTGCTGATAGAGCTTAAACTTCAAAGTCCTCATGACAAAATATTAGTACAAAAGAACCATTAAAAGTTCCCCTAAAGGGCAAGGTTTTAGACCCATTTTTTTTGATAACCTCGTTTATTTCGAGACGATGAGGATAGACGACCCATGACTCAATCAATTCCTGCCCAGCCAAAAGCTACATCTGACAAAGCGGCTCGTCATCAGCGCCTGATGGAATTGATTGAAGCAGAGGACGCTGCCAATGGCGAAGTGGGTTGCGGACGAGATTTGGGAAAAGGGCTTTCAGGTTATCTCAGTACTCGCGGGGTTGCTCTTGACGATGAGCCATTGAAGAGCCTGTTGCAAGAGCACTTAGGGCACATTCTGATGGAACCAGACTTTGATTCCATTACAACCCAGATTCAACGTCGGCTTGAATCCCTGGTTTTGCAATCCCTGGATAGTTCTTCGAGTTCTGCATCTTTATTAGGTTCAACAAATGTCACAGAGCATATTCCAACAGAGGAACTCAGAGAACTATTTGCATCACAGATTGCTGATTTTTGTTCTGAAGATGCCTTAGAACAACTGATTCAGTTGAGCCATCAAATTATTCATAAAGCAGTACTTCAACCCCGACATACATGGTCTAAGCCGATATGGGTGCTGCAAGGTGAAACACAGATTTACATCGTTCAGGAAGCCGGAATTGAAGAAGCGATCGCCAAAGTCAAGACTCAGCATCCTCAAGAAACGAGAAAATTGGAAATCATTACAGTCGGAGGCATTTTGGCACTTGATCAGGTGATATGTCTGGATATAAGTTTTTTATAACGTTCTCATCTTAGAGAAGTTCACAGGGTAAGCATAACAATTGAATTTAATCGAAGTATATGTAGCTTCATAAATATTTCAGCTTATTTAACGCAATTTAGCACCTATCCTTTCAGAAAGGCACGAGTCTTAAAAGGCTTTACATTCTTTTAGAGGGTTGTCATCATTCGTCATTCATTTGTGCAAGTTTATACTTAGCTATTGCTGCTGAATCAATTTGATGAGCAATTTCAGCCAAGTAGCACAGCTTGTCACAAATCTCATCTATAGACATTTGATGCTCCAAATTCAGGGCAAATTCTCCAGTAAAGTACTGAAGAAATTTCTCATCTACAATGCCATTTCTATGTGAGTATAGATGTCTTATTTGCAAAATTTTTTCTATTTCATTTTGCTTAAGATTATCAATAACATTCAAATTATTGATTTGTGCGTTATCTGAAATAAAGCCTTTTACACTGCCCTTTTGCAATTTTCCAATTTTTTGTTTCGCCAAGTAGTTCACAAACTCTTGCAAATCTGAACAGTCTAAAACCTCTTTAATGGTAACAGTACTACTAAATTTTAATGTTACTGGCTTTGCAAGAAATATTTCATATAACAAATCAGATAGATATGTTTCAAAATTATCAACAAAAGGGGAAAATAATATTCTTGCAAGAGTTTTTCCCTCCTGGTTAACTGTTGGTGCGCTTGTATCTATCGGATAAAGTATATGACCAAGATCATCTATTATTTTCAAGATACTTTGATAGTGTTCAATTAGTTTGGTTTTAGCATTTGTCGATTCCTTTTTATATGCTTCAATCTGCTGGTTTATGATTTTTATTCTTAAATACCCACCTGGCTTGAACTGGATTTCAGTAGGGTTTAGAAGTTTGACATTAGCACCGGTTCTTTCATAAATTTTCCCCTCGACAGCAATCAACGAATTCGATTTGTCAACCTTGATTGCATAAAGTTTTTTACCTTTATAAGCAACATATTGATAAGATACCTGCGGCTGAGGCGAAAGAAGATCCAATGCTTTATGAGTAATAGCGTTAGCATGAAAATCTTCACTCAAGCCATTTATCTCAAGATTATCCGAAGCACCTAAAACTATATAGCCACCATCAGCATTAGCGAATGAACTGATTAGTTGCGCAATATTTCTAGAGGGTGGCAAAACAGATTTATATTCAAGACTTGAGCTTTTCTAATGCCAGGCGTTGCAACACACCCACAGCCTTATTGGTGGGTGCGCTCAGAACGACTCGTTTCCCTTGGCTGACTAGCACTTTAACTAATTGAAAAACGATAGACAATTTTCCTGTCCCCGCAAAGCCAACTAAGAGAAACAGAGCCGCCGTGACAGCTGGTTGCAGGAACATCCACATTGCATCCAAAGCTTTATGCTGTTGCTCAGTCAGTTGAAAGGGGAAAGAGACAGCCGGGGAGGAAACAGGAAGGGTTTGTATCATTACGACTCCGCTAATTTCAGCCACAAATCGGCTTGGTGCAGCGGTAGCTGGCTGTTTGGGTTGCCTCAAAATCAACGACGGAAACTGCTTCCCCTCCCACTTACTCCTGTTTGAGCACCCCGAGCAAGTTAGCGTTGCGCAAATGATGGCAAGCTAACACCCGACCTGGTTTACGGTTTGGCAACTGCACTAGCGACTCAATGACAAACTCAAACCGCAATTCTATCCATCTGGACAGTTCTGGACTATTATTCTTGGCAACCCGTGGTAACTTCTTATATAAGATTACTAGCCACACCGATGGAAATTCAAAAACAGAAACGCAAAGGGCGCGATCAGCTCTATGGGGAACTCAAGAAGCCAACCATGATTGCACTCACTCCCACCGGAGTTGAAAAGCTAGATGCGTTAGCTGCTGAATTCTCTCTATCTCGTTCTGAATTTATTGAGCGGATTGCTCGCAAAGTCCTTACAGTCAAAGTCCACGAGTAGCTAGCCCGGCGCTCCTGGCTTTTAAAGGCTGCATTCTATCTCGCTTACCACCTTTAGAACCGCTTGGAGTTCTTATGTTTCAACCCTTGAGGTCCAGACCTCGCGATCCCACGCCTCCTCAAATCAAAGAACACCAAGGTAGCGTCTTGGCGGGTGAAACCTTGGTGTTCTCGATGTTTTGTTGTTTTAGCCAGAACAACCCTATAGCAGGATATACCTTCTGAGCTGGATAGGTTGCTGCCTCTCCACGCATTTGCATCATAGCAAATCGCTACGGTGCTGAAAAGGCATATCGGTTCTGATCGTGAATAGAACCCCTAGAGTGGTATTTCTGGCTCCGAGTTGATCTCCTTAATCTCCGTGAGCCATCATGAAACATATTGGAACAAATGGCATCAATCCACCGCCCGTAACTGCCATGATTGCAGCAGATGGATTAGAGTCAACCCCCCAAAAATCTTCAGTTAAGAAAACAACTCGCAAGGGGCGTTATCCTACCTTTGAACGCCCCCCCACCCATGCCGATCTTTTCCCAGACGGCAAAACCGATCGCATGGCCTCCAACAAAGTGATCTGGGAAGGCTGTAACATCCTCTCGCAAGGGCGAGATGTCGGTTGGGTCGAAGAAGGCTCTGGGTCTCCTTACTACGAAAGCAGTGTTGCCAAGGGAAAGGGCTATCTCTCCTTCTGGATTACGAATGAACTGCATGTCAAACACCCCACTGTCCTGGAAGAGGAAGCCGCCCTCGCCTTGATCGATCAGTTCGACATTCGCGCGGCCTGTCTTCATCTGATCTACGCTGCCTATGCCACGCAACTAGAGCGTCCCTGGGAGCAACAGTTCGTCCTCAACGATCGCCAATTAGAGCGCTATCTCGGTCTCGATAAAAATAAGAAGCTCAATAAACAGCAGAAGCTAGAACTCTTGCTGGAGCTGGCGAAACAACCTTGTCATCTATTGGTCTACGTTTCTTGGCCCGAGAAGGGCAAGGTCAAGTCCTTTAGTGTCAGTCGCACCTGGCTCTGGGAAATCTCTGAACCCATTCTGCACTTTCAAGAAGACTTGCTAGGCAACTCGGAGATGGTGGGGTTCACTTTACGAGTCAAAGCGGGGAACTGGGCGCAGTACTTCTTGAACCCCAGTCGTTGTAAGGATGGCAATGGCTACTATGAGTACGGGATTCTCTCTCAGTCCATCCTGCAAGACTTAATGAAAATCTGGTACAACCATGAAGCTGCTGCCCGACTGATTCTCTGGCTATTGTTCAAAACTAAAGTCGGCAATGGACCCGTGAGAGTAGGCACGCTCTTTAAAGTGGCCTTTGGGATGGAAAAGGTAGAGCAAGCCCGACAAGCAGCTGCAGTGCGCAAGCGCTTGGTCGCCCAATGGAAAACGACCTTGAAAGTGTTGGATGAACAAGGTTGGCACCTGACCTTCGACTCCGCCACCTATCCACCACAATATTTGCCTGACTTGCCGGACTTGATGCCCCTAACGGACATTCCCAATGATCCAGATCAGGCTGCCGAGTTTTGGCTCGAAGATGGTGCGAAGGAAGAAGGCGATCGCCTGACAGATTTAGTCAAACGTCCCTACGGCGGCTTTGAGCAGCTCCTAACCGCACGCATACTCGTCCAACCTCCCGAAGAGATCTCTCAGAAACTGGCAGAACTCAAGGCAATGCGTCCACCTAGTCTCTCGGCTGCCGAACCACTTCCCAAACCCATAGCAATACCATCTGAAACGCAGCTTGAACCTGTTCCAAGCAAATCTCGCAAATCTGAACGCCGACCGTTGTCTTCTGAGACCTCTCAGATGTCGTTGGACGGCTCCAAAGCGGCAGAGCAGATCGACTCTGGAGAAAAGCTGAAAGCCCTGCGGCTAACTCGGGGAATGACTCAAAAAAACCTAGCAGCCAAAATTGGTAAAAGTACCAGCTGGGTCAAGCTTGTAGAAACGGGCAGACGCAATATCACTCTCGACGATCAAGCGCTTTTACAGAGCATTCTCAAAACCCCAAAGTCACCTTGAAAGCCGCTCTGTAACCTTTGAAATCAGACCGGATAGCTTCCTGTCTGATTTGTCATGACTTCACACTCCATATTTAGCGGCTAGCTTCGCAAAATACTCAACTGCTTGAGTGAGTTTTGGAATGGGTTGCCGATCCCCCTGGCACAGACCAAAAGTTACAACCTATAACTGATTAAAAATACCCTAGGTTCTATCTAAAAGTTACAGTTGCGGCAAAACTCAGAAATACCCAGTGGCAACCTCATAGTTACGCTGCGAACGCTACTACCTGATAGTCTGAAGCGCTCAGAAATACCCTTAGTCCAGCCCAATAGTTACAGAGTCCTGAGTGAAGCAGCAAAATACCCCAAGTTGTGCCTGAAGGTTACATCCGCTCAGATTGAAAATGCCTGCGAGTCAACCTCAAAGCTAAAGTAGCAAGGTTACAAAAATACCCTAGGTTACAACCAAAGGTTACAAAGGGATAGGTTTTGTGGGGAATGCCTCCCCTGAGAGCCAAGTGTTACAAATAGCCAGTTGGAGATCGTTTTGTAACCATCCAGCTAATCCCTCAAACTCCCAGCTTTCAAGGATGTAGCTATTGACTAACCAGTTCTGAAGCGCTCTTTTGTGAAGGTTACAAAGAAATACCTTAGGTGCGTCCCAAAAATACCCCAGGTGCGTCCCAAAAATACCCCAGGTTGAGCTCGAAAGTTACAAAAAAATCTTTGAATTCCCCTCGCAGTAAGAGTTTCAGATTTTGGTTACATGTCTAATAATTCTAATGATCTTGATCCAGCAAGGGCTCCGGCTACGTTCCGGAGCCCTTGCTATTCTTTAAGGCAATAAAAACGCCGCGCCATCGAGGTGCTTTTCCAGTGCAGGGTCTTTCCCCTGAGGCGCGACTAAGGTTAAAACTCATGCTGCCCGATTCCGCAACTGCGCTGATCCAACAGCTTTATCGTCTGATTCTCCATGAGCACCAACAACTTTACGCGGTGTGGCAAGCCGCTGATGTGTTGCAATCGCAGTACGAGCGATCGCTGACTCCCGAGACTGTGTTTGCCCATTGTCAAGGCAGACAAACCATCTCAATCCGGTTACTGCAACCTGGCACGAATGTCGCCAAAGCGGGTTGTATTGACTTTGATGCCCCTAAAGATGGCTCCGATGCTCAGGCGCTTCAGGCAGTTTTGCATCTGGCTCAACGGGTGCAGCAGGCGGCTCATGAGCGCAATTTATCGACCTACTTAGAATTTAGTGGTCGCCGAGGTTTTCATCTCTGGCTCTTCGCCCAAGCGCCTCTACCTGGGGCCACTTGGATGCGATCGCTGCAAAATCTCTGTTACCTGGCAGGTTACAAGCCCAAGGAAATCTACCCAGCCACCGCCACGATTGCCCCAGATGGCAAAGCCTCTGGCCGACCCATTCGCCTACCCTGTGGCGTTCATCAAATCAGTGGCAAGCGCAACGGATTTCTACCCCTCCAAGCCGAGTGGGACGCAGGCTTTCCGGTGGTCCCTGAAGACCAATCTTCTTTGATGGCACAATTTGAGCCGATGAGTCCGGCTGCGATCGCACGAATAGCAGAAGCGAAGTTGCCAGAAATTCAGACTTCTACAGACGTTGCAGATTTTCAAACCACTCCAAAAACTCAACCGCCCAACGCTGCTAACTTTTCAATGCTTGAATCAGACGATCATCCCGCCTGCATTCAGTACCTCCTCCATCAAGGGGCACCAACAGACCAGGATTACAACGCTGTCAACCTCACTTTGTCTCGTTACGCCATCACCCGAGGGTTGGAGCGCGCTCAAGTGGTTTCCCTCGCCAAGCGGTTGGCCGAAGCGTCTCCGCATCACCCTACCAGTAAGCTCACCCTCGAAGCGAAGCTACGCAACTTTCATGGCACTTATGCCTCTGCGAGCCGCAATCCCCAGGAGTACCAGTGGAGTTGTAGCTACATTCGAGCCAGTCAAGAATTGGTGCGCGGAGGTGGCTGTACGGGCTATGCTTGCCCCTTCTGGCCCTGGGAGCGGCCCGATGGCAATAATGAGGCCGCTAGACGCGCCGAGCAAGAATTGTTGGGGTACATTCTGTATCATCCAGAAGCGGGGATGCAGGAAGCGCTCGGAACTGACCTGCCCGCTGAAGGGTTTATTGCCACTGAATCCTCGTTAGACCCAAAAAAACCTCCACTTTACTTGCATCGCTTCCTTTGGGAAGCCCTGGTAGCGCTCGAAACTGGGGGGAAAGAACTGGTTCCGAGCCTAATTTTGGCTCAGTTGGAGCGAGTTGGGGGTCAAACCTCGGCGTTGTCTACCGAGGCGATCAATCAAGCCGCTGCTTATCTCGATGCCTTGCAGGCGCAACCCCCCTGTAGTTGGGAAACGTTTGTCGAGCATTTAAGCAATGTGCGCGAGACAGGGCTGCGGTTACTGGCCCAGGAACAGGCGGCGACAGCGACGGAGTGGTTGAGCGATCGCGGCCAACCTGTGATGGAAACCTTAGAAACCTTGATCCAGGGATCGCAAAATCTCCAGCGTCGCAGTGCCGCTCAAACGCTGCCTATGGTCGCCTACAGCCAGGATTTGATTCGCGATCTCTTTGGCAAACCACAGACAGCGATTCCTACGCCCGCTCACTGGCTCAATCATGCCCTCAATGGTGGATTGCATCCGGGGCGCTTGTATGTGATTGGAGCTCCTCCAGGGTCGGGTAAAACAACTTGGTGTGCTTGGTGTGCGGATGAAGCCGCCAAAGCGCGCACCCCGGTCCTGTACGTTTCCTTTGAAATGGGGAGGCAGCAACTTTGGGTCAGTGCTTTAGCCAGAATTGCTGGGCTCAATTCCGGATTGATTGAGTCGAAGCACTGGGATGAGCCAGATTACCCCCATGCCTCCTGGTTAAAACAGCAAGTCGCTCACGCCATTCGCACCTATGATCAGCAGATTGCCGAGCACCTCACCCTGCTGGAGGCGGGTCCAGAAGTCACGGTGGCGCATCTACGAGGCGTGATTGCCCAGGTCAGACGCAGCGCCAATTTAGACAAACAAGCTCCCGTGCTGGTGGTCGTGGATTACCTGCAACTGATGTGCTGTGGCGATGAAAGTCTTGATTCTGGGGCTAATGAAGTCCTGCGGGTGTCCAGAGTCGCCACAGGACTGAAGCAATTAGCACGGGACACCCACACCGCTGTGATTGCCATTAGTGACATTAACAAAGCGGCTTATCAGGAGGCGCTACGCACTGGGACATTAGATATGGGAGCGCTCAGGGACTCATTCAAGATTGCTCATGCGGCAGACTGCATTATGTTGTTACAGACCGGGAAAGCCCAGCGCGGCAACGACCAACCCAGAGATCAAGTGGACTTGCTCGAAGAACGCTACGCCGGAAACTACGCCAAACTGCGACAACTTCAAGAGGTGCGAGATCGCTTTCCCCTGAATGAAAAAGCGAAAGCCACCTATGCCCGCCTCAGTTTGCTCAAGAACCGAGGGGGGATGACGGCAGAGCCGTTATTCGTTTACGAGCGAGCTTATCACCGCTTTATTTCTGTAGATCTTGACTTGGGAGGTGACAATGAATTCGAAGATCTCTAGTCCAACCACGGCTGCACCTGAGGCGGAATCCAACACTGCCACTGATCCGTTCTATGCGGAGCTGATGGATTGGGCCAAGGCCCGCAAGCAGCAGTTTTTGAGGAATCGGGTCAAGGCCAAGGTGCCGGCTCCCAGCCCAGCCCCTGTGCCTGCCAAGAGCGAGATGGAAGCCTGGATTGAGAGTTGGTATACCCCACCGTCGCTGTCACCCCAAATGGCTCGACGGCTGGCCGCAGCGTCTCGGTCTACCCGTAGCAATTCAGAAGAGTTACCCAGCGAGGATCACGTCACCCTGCCGCAAGTTCTAGAAAGCAAACCGACTGCGCTCCCCCTTCCTCCCCAGTCTGCTCCTCAGCCTAAGCCAAAGCTGGTCCGTTCAGCCGAGGTTGGAGACCTCAACACCTCCTGCCCTCGACATCCTTCTGGGTTTGTCGTAGGGCAACGATTGCAGTTACGACCTGAGGCTCAGCGCATCCCCGAAGGAGTGCCCCTCGACGCCGTGCTGGTGATTGAAGAGATGTATCTCAATCCTTACCGTCAAGCGCAGGGGATCTGGTGTATTTGGTGTCGTAGTGATTCCTTTTCCGGGTTGAAATCGATTGATTCCGATTGTCTGCTCCCGTGCTCAGAACCAGCGGAGGTCTCGCACCCTGAAATTGCAGGAGATCTCGCAATCGGAAGCGATCGCGCGGATGCGGTAGTTCTGCGACCAGACGGAGTGGCTTACCGACTGGTGGAAGAGACTCAGGCCCTGGCCGAAGCTCTCCAGCCCTTGCAGGCTTGTGAGGCCTTGGCGATCGATACGGAGACGACGGGGCTTGATCCGCTCAAAGATCGCATTCGTTTAGTCCAAATTGCTGGGGCAGATCAACCCGTGGTGATCGTGGACCTCTTCAAAGTACCTCCCGAGGCTCTAGCTCCCTTGCGATCGCTGCTCCAAGGCAAATCCATCAAAGTGTTGCAGAATGCCAAGTTTGATCTGAAATTTCTGCAACAGGCAGGACTACCCCTGGGTGGCAAGTTGTTTGACACGATGGTGGCTGCCCAGTTGCTAGAGGCAGGTGTGCGATCTCATGGGTATAACTTAGCGGAATTGGTCAAGGTTTATTTGGGAGAGGACCTGTCTAAAGAACAACAGCGAAGTGATTGGAGTCATCCCAGCCTCTCTTCAGAACAATTGGAGTATGCGGCGCGTGATGCCGCAATCCTGCTTCGGTTGCGTGAGGTAATGAAACCTAAGCTGAAAAATGCCCGCTTGGTCGAGACTGCCAAGCTGGAATTTGAGTGCCTGGAGGCGATCGTCCACATGGAACTCAACGGGATGCTGCTCGATCTCTCACGGTGGGATTCCCTACGACAAAAACTGGAGCAGCGAAGAGACCAAGTGGCGGATGAATTGCGACAACAGTTTCAACCGGTTCTGCTAAGTGCCCAACTCGATCTCTTGGGAAATGAAGTTTCTCTCAATTTGGACAGTCAGCAGCAGGTATTAGAGGCACTCCAGCAGATGGGTGTGCCAGTGCAGAACACTAGTAAGCTTTCTCTGATTCCCCTAGCAGAACAGTATCCACCCGTCAGAGCCTTGCTGGACTACCGTAAAGCCGCCAAAGCCGTTCAAGCGTTTGGTAGTAGTTTGCCTAAGCACGTGCACCCTATTACGGGTCGGATTCATCCCGACTATCAGCAGATGGGCGCAGCCACTGGGCGTATGTCTTGTCGTAACCCCAACCTGCAACAGATTCCAAGAGATAAAGTCTTTCGCAGTTGCTTTATTGCGGCTCCCGGCTATCGCTTAGTGGTGGCAGATTACTCTCAGATTGAACTGCGAGTTGCGGCTGAGCTGAGTGGCGATCGCCGCATGATTGAGGCTTACCAGAACGATGAAGATCTGCATCGGCTGACGGCAGCGTTGATTGCGGGTAAATCCCTCGATCAAGTGGAGAAATCGGAGCGGCAGGCCGCCAAAGCCGTCAACTTCGGGCTGATTTATGCAATGGGATCAAAGGGTCTGGCAGAGTACGCCTACAACAACTATGGAGTACAGATGAGCCTGAAGCAGGCAGAGACGTTTCGGAGGCGATATTTTGAAGCGTACCAAGGAATTGCTCGCTGGCATGGTGCCATTAAGCGTCGGTTGCCCAGGGAGATGCGAACCATTGGCGATCGCCTCCGGCGCTGGCAAGATGAACCAAAGCTGACGGAGTTATTGAATACTCCAGTTCAGGGCACTGCCGCAGATATTACCAAAGCCGCATTGTCAAAACTCCCTACAGCCTTGAAGGAAACGGGAGCCAGATTAATTGGTACGGTGCATGATGAAATTTTGCTGGAAGCCCCAGAAAATATGGCAAACCAGGCTGCACAGATTCTCCAGCAGGTAATGGAACAGGCTGGACAGCAGTACTTGAGGAGGGTGCCGGTAAAGGCAGAAGTCGCGATCACTCTTAATTGGGCGGAGAAATAATATTTTGGGAGTAGTTGCTACAAAGATTCGTCGGGTTCATAAGAGCGCCAGTCAAAGCGACGAGACTGACTGCTGCTGTCTAACTTATCGATCGCCCCTGGATCACTGTTCAAAAACTCGTCCAAATCTTCGTACTGACTAGGATACCGGGAAGCAGAAGTAGTGGTTTTGGATTCATCTGGTAGCACCAGGCTTTCCCCAGGCTTCAGGTGAACAAAGCGAGGGTAGCATTCATCTTGCGTCTTGTCGTCCGGTGTCAGGAGTTCTTCGCTTTCATCATCGGGTTCCCGATCGTATGCCTGAACCAGCAAACCGTTTTCTAGACGCTTAATGTGCCTCGGCATAATTAGCCTCCTTGCCTACTCAATCAAAAATAGCCATATGGCTGATTTTGTCAATTTTGTTGTGCGTGAAAGTTAGAAAACAGTCTAACGCTTTTAGGTAAGAGAACAGTACGTATACACCACATACTGTAGGTAATGGATCTGACCACACGGGTCATTGCAGGTTCCGGTCTCAGCATTCCGATCTTTGATGGGGCGCACAATAACGGAAAAGGACGGTATTTGTCAGAACCGGAGATTATTAAAAACTCCTCGCTGGAGCAGATGTTTGAACCAGAGGAGTTGCAATCTTTGCTGCTGGTGAAAATTGATCATCGCAATCCATCTGCAAATCATCTGCAAGAGAGACGATTTGCAGATGGTATTCAGCGGCGGTTGGCGTTTAGTTCTGGCAACAGTTACTACTTTGCAGATGACGACTTGCGTAAGAAGATCCGGCGATTGTTCGCAACAGAGCCGGATGCCGCTTGTCGGTATGGTTCTTTGCTGGTGAGTAACTGCTACAAGGGGTCTGATACATTAGAGAACCTGCGGGTCAAAATAGTGGATTTCAATGACCCAGAGTATGCTCGCTATAAAACTGGAGATTGCCACGGTAAGATTTCGTCCCAGCTTGCTCGTCACTTAGGGGGTGAACAGAACTGCCCGTTTCAGTTCCGGTTTGCCTGGAGGAGGCAATGGGCAGAAGGAAGTGAAGAAATCGGTTCCCGTGCTAGCTTCTTATCTTATCCAAGGGAACACTGCTGCCCGATGCTCAACTCACTGATGCAGAGGGTTATGACATCATCATGGATTGCTCATCAATTAAGGGCATTAAAAAGGCACGATTGGATGAGTTGATTCCTTGTGGGGATTATCAGTTTCCACAAGCAGCGATGGGCAATCGAGGAAATGCCAAAGCCACCAATTACGACAATAGCTGGCAGTTTACCATCTG
>NZ_JACJOD010000023.1 GCF_014695385.1 Trichocoleus sp. FACHB-46
GGTGCTATCTTGGCTTTCAAACTATTTTCTTTTCTAGGTGCGGGGGCCGACTGATTCGGTGCGCTTCCGCGCCCCTTCTCTCTCGACCGCTTAGCCAATATAACGAAGTCCACTGGTAGCTGTCAACCCCTTAAACCTGGTTTTTCTAAAATTGCCTCAAGGCAAGTTACTACATGGGTTTGAGCGATCACAGCTTGTGGATAGCGACCGGGATGCCTATTTCTAACCTAGCTTTTCCAGAAAAATGCCTAGCAGTAAGTTCATTCGTAAATGTAAGTAAGGCGGAAAGCTGTTGTCTCTTCAGTACCCCACTTCAATGGGAGTATGAGTTAAAGAGGGGATTGCTGCTTAACTTTGACTTCCATGAAAAATTCAACTGCCGTATTGCCACCATTTTTGGTCTTAGATCAATTGCTGCAAAGCTGGTTACTAGAGGATATTGGGCGAGGCGATCGCACCACTCAAAGTCTTTTAAGCCAAACCACAGACTTAAGGGAAGCTAAATGGATCGCTAAAGAGGCTGGAGTGATTGCTGGTCTACCAATCGCGGCGAGAGTTTTTCAGATTTTGAACGCGCAAGTTAGCTTAGTGACGGACATCGAAGAGGGCGAGTACTGTGACGTTGGCCGAGTGGTGGCTCGGCTATACGGACCGCTGGACGCGCTGCTGACAGGCGAAAGAGTTGCTCTCAATTTAGCGATGCGGCTGAGTGGGATTGCGACGGCCACTCGTCAGTATGTTGAGAAGATTGCTGACTTGCCCACTCAACTAGTGGACACGCGCAAAACCACGCCAGGTTTGAGGTTGTTGGAGAAGTACGCATCTCAAGTAGGTGGAGCTGTTAACCACCGAATGGGTTTGGATGATGCAGTCATGATTAAGGATAACCACATTGCAGCGGCGGGGGGCATTGGTGAGGCGATCGCTCAAGTCCGAGCGCGGATTCCTTACCCCCTGACAATTGAGGTAGAGACTGAAACTTTATCCCAGGTCGAGGCAGCACTGAAATTTGGGGCCGACATTATTATGTTGGACAACATGCCCTTGGAAGTAATGCGACAAGCCGTGGGTTTAATTCGGCAGAAAAATGAGCAGATTAAGATTGAGGCTTCAGGCAATATTACGCTGGCAACTATTAGAGCGGCAGCGGAAACGGGTGTAGACTACGTTTCTACTAGTGCTCCTATCACGCGATCGACTTGGTTAGACCTCAGTATGAAGCTAGAGGTTGATAATTGTAATTGATAGCCACTAGCGATAGTTTGTAGTTTTGCCCTGAGCACTTCTCATTTTTTGTTATGAGCTCTACGATTGAACAACTCAAAGCTCGGTTTAGCCAAGCCTTTGTTGCAGCTTTTGGGGCTGAGTTAGCTGACACAGACCCAATATTGGTGCCTGCTAGCAATCCCAAGTTTGGCGATTACCAATCTAATGCGCCACTCTCCTTGACGAAGAAGTTGGGACAGCCACCGCGCGCGATCGCAGAGCAAATTGTTCAGCAGTTGAATGTTTCTGATTTCTGTGCTCCCCCCATCATTGCTGGGCCTGGTTTTATCAACTTGACGCTCAAGCCAGAGTATTTAGCCGCTCAATTGCGATCGATGCAGGCGGGAGAACGACTAGGGATTGAGCCAGTAAAGCAGCCTCAAAAAGTAGTGGTTGATTTTTCTAGCCCTAACATTGCCAAAGAAATGCACGTGGGGCACTTGCGATCCACGATTATTGGAGATTCTGTTGCCCGCACTTTGGAATTTCGTGGGCATGATGTGCTGCGGCTGAATCATGTAGGCGATTGGGGCACTCAGTTTGGCATGTTGATTACCTACTTAAGAGAAGCCTGCCCAGAAGCCTTGACGACTTCCAATGCTTTGGAATTAGGCGATTTAGTGGCTTTCTACAAACGAGCCAAACAGCGTTTTGATGAAGACGAAGCCTTTAAGGAGGCCTCTCGGCAAGAAGTGGTGCGGTTGCAAGCTGGCGCAGAAGACTCAGTCAGAGCTTGGCAATTATTGTGTGAGCAATCTCGGCAGGAGTTTCAGACAATTTACGATCGCCTAGATATCCACCTGACCGAGCGAGGAGAGTCTTTTTACAATCCCTTACTGGCAGCAGTGGTTGAAGACCTAAATAAATTAGGACTTCTAGTAGAAGACCAAGGGGCAAAGTGTGTCTTCTTGGAAGGGTTTACGAATAAGGATGGGCAACCATTGCCGCTGATTGTGCAGAAATCGGATGGAGGCTACAACTACGCCACAACTGATTTAGCGGCGCTGCGTTATCGGATTCAACAAGACGAAGCCGATCGCATTATTTATGTGACGGATGCAGGGCAGTCGAACCACTTCGCTCAGTTTTTCCAAGTGGCTAAGCGGGCGGGCTGGATTCCAGAAACTGTTGAAGTTGTCCATGTGCCGTTTGGTTTAGTGCAGGGTGAGGATGGCAAGCGGTTGAAAACTCGCTCTGGAGACACTATCCGGTTAAAAGATTTGCTGGATGAGGCGATCGTGCGGTTCCGCGATTACTTAGAAGCCGACTTAAAAGAAAAAGGTCGCGAGGAATCAGAAGATTTCAAAGCGCATGTCGCTGAAGTTGTCGGCATTAGTGCTATCAAATACGCCGATTTGAGTCAGAACAGAAATAGTAACTACATCTTCAGCTACGACAAGATGTTAGCGCCTATAGGCAATACAGCACCTTATATGCTTTACGCTTATGCCCGAATTCAAAGCATCAGTCGCAGAGGCGAGATCGACTTTGCACACTTAGGAGAAACGGCTAAGATTTCTCTGAAAAATGAAAAAGAGTTGGTGCTTGGTAAGCATTTGCTGCAACTGAACAACACTATTGAGGCAGTTGAGCAGGATTTGTTGCCTAACCGTCTTTGCCTGTACCTGTACGAATTAGGCCAAAAATTCAATCAGTTTTATGAAGAATGCGAGGTTTTGAAAGCAGAAGAACCATCGCGAACTTCTCGTTTAGCTTTATGCGACTTAACTGCAAGAACATTAAAGCTTGGCTTATCGCTGTTAGGAATTTCGGTTTTAGAGCGAATGTAATTGCTGCTTTAGCTGGAGAAGGTAGGCTTTTGTCTACCTTCTCATTTCTTCAGTGATTAGTTTTTGATACTCCGCTTCTGTGAATAAATCTTGTTCACTCTCAATGCGATCGGGAAAGAGAATACCATCTAAATGATCCAGTTCATGTTGAAAAATACGAGCCACAAAGTCGGTTAATTTTTGTTGTTGTAATTGCCCTGTGCGATCGCAATACTCAACTGTAATTGTTCTGTATCTAGGAACTAATCCTCGTACATTTGGAACACTTAGACAACCTTCCCATCCTTTTCCTATCTCGTTAGTATGGGCCACAATGCGTGGGTTAATCATTGCGGTCGGCTCCATTCTAGGAGCCTGAGGATAGCGAATATTGGGACGAGAAGCCACGATAAATAAACGGCAAGAAGCTGAAATTTGGGGAGCCGCAATCCCGACACCATTCGACTTTTCTACAGTCAGGAGTAGATCGTCGATTAGTTGCTGTAATTGCTGATCTCGAATTTCATAAATTGCTTGAGCTTGCTGTCGGAGGACAGGATTTCCTAATTGCGCGATCGCACGGACTTGGGTCATAACTTGATGATTGTGAATTGCCACAAAAAAGCCTTGCATTGATATCAATCTAGCAAGGCTAAGAGTTTAAGGACGAAGATGAAGCGGGTTATTCACTCTGAGCGGTTTGAGTTGGGAAGGGGCCAGGTTGCACTGCCAAGTTGAGAGTTTGGCCGTTTCGACGCAACTCTAAACGGAGCGTGCCACCTACAGAGCTGTTTTCTACTGCTTGTTGAATTTCATCCGCTGAGGTCACAGCCCGACCATCCACTTTGCGGATCACATCTCCGATCCGTAGACCTGCTTTAGCGGCTGGAGAATTACGCATTACTCTTGCTACTAAGATGCCTTGATCCTCTTGCACTTGAATATTGCTATTGGGATCACTGTTGAGCGTTTTTCTCAGCTCTGGCGTCAGAGTTGCCATTTGAATCCCCAAGAAGGGATGGTCTACGCTTCCCTTGGCGACTAGTTGGTTAGCAATCCGCTGAGCTGTATTGATGGGGATGGCAAATCCTAAGCCTTGTGCCCCACCAATAATGGCGGTGTTCATGCCAATCACTTGACCTTGTTGATTCAGCAGTGGCCCCCCAGAGTTACCGGGATTAATGGCGGCATCAGTTTGAATAAAGCCAACTCGCTTATCTGGAACGCCCACCTGAGAGCTAGTCCGCCCCGTCGCACTGATAATGCCTGCGGTTACGGTGTTGTCTAGTCCGAGGGGGTTGCCGATCGCGATCGCCCATTCACCAGGTCTAATTTGCTCAGAATTACCCAGCTCAACCGTTGGCAAGTTACTGGCTTGAATCTTAATAACTGCCACATCTGTGACTGGATCTTGGCCCATGACTTTACCACTGAAGGTGCGGCCATCTTTCAATGCCACAGTTACAGTATCGGCTCCATCTACTACGTGAGCATTGGTCAAAACCAACCCATCCGCTTTGATAATGAAACCAGAACCAGTTCCGCGCTCTACCCGGGTAGCAGGTCCAGAAGGAATCTCGGCTCCAAAAAATTGCCGGAAGAATGGATCGTTGAAAATTGCTGGGGTCCGTCTGGTCACAGTCCGAGCAGAGTCGATTCGGACTACGGCAGGACCGACTCTTTCTACTGCGGTGGCGATAAAGTTGGAGCCAGCAGTAATTGGTAAAGCTGGGATTTGAGCGACTGTGGTGGGAGCTACAGCTTGTTGAGCTAGCGAAGGCTTAGAGGCGAACCAGCGATCGCCCGCAAACATCAATCCAGCTCCCACCATGAGAGGCACTAGATAAGTTGCAGGCTTGGCCCAGATGGCTGGACTGGTAGCATTGTTTTTAGGAGTAGCAGGGGTAACTGTAACAGACTCAGATTGTTCTACCCCATCCTGAGTCTCAGAGCGACGCAACTCAGAGTCGTGATTTGTTGCCATTTATCTTCAGTCCTCGGTAACAATAAACTCAAATTTGCAAAGTGTCTGCGTTTTCACGCTAGGTTCTACGTCGATCTTCATGCCCGCAGACTTGGCTAGATTGATGTACAGCTTTTGATTAGAGCCCTTGAATGTTAGTGACTCTAGATATTCTTAATCTAAGAAACCGATGTGACATTGGGGTGACACTCTTATTCCAGGTTAATGAAACTAGCTATTTTCAGGAATTTGCAAAGAATTAGACTGACTTATTCGGCTTTTTGCTCCCGTAACGCCCCCAATGTATCTTGAGAAAAATCTCACCACGCCGCTCACAATTCGTCATTTCAATTTCATCTCGAGAACACAAGATTGACAAACTCAATTGATAGCTTATAAACACAGGTGAATGAATGGCACGGACAGGCCGATTGCTGTTAGCTTTTGGGAATCCTCATGCTCAATCACATGGCTATCAGCGATCGCCTGCTCCTTCCTTACTTAGCTCTTCTTATTTTAGAAACTTTCTTCAGGACGATCACGCCACAGCCTTTGTCCCTAGTCCTAGCCATTTCTGCCAGAAAGTTTGGTCGGAGTTTCTTAGGCTCCCCGGAGATGCTATAAGTATTCAGGAATACATTTATATTTTACTGAAGGCACCCTGGCCTAGCTCTGAGTGCTCGATAAGTTATTTGTTTATTGCGATCGCTATTAGTTTTAAGTTTTATCGTTAAAGGCGATCTTAGCGCCTCCCACTGTTGGCAAGCCGTAATTATACTGAAGCATCTTGGTAAGTTAAATGGCTTACTTCTCTGCGATCGCCACTTTCAATGCTTTTTGATCCTTACCGAATCACTCCATGTATAGTGGTTTGCTAACAAAAACCTGCTTTGAACCACTACATAGAAGATTAGTCTAAACTTCAGGTATGTTGAGCAGCAAGCCCGGCGGCCTGTTCGTGTCGTGGTGATGTTGGATTATTTCCCTATTGCCAGGTCGATTCGGTGCATAGTTTACTAGTTAGTTCTTCATGTTTGTTCTCCTGAGCGTCAGCGGTAGAGGTTAGCGGTGGAAATCACTCTTGAAAGTCTCTGGAATCAAATACTAGAGCGCCTACAGCTGCAACTGAGCCGCCCGACCTTTGAGACATGGATCAAAACTGCCAGCGTTGAGCAGCTAGAAAATAATTGCTTAGTCATTCGCACACCTAACCCCTTTGCGCGTAATTGGCTCCAGAAGTATTACGTCAAGACGATCGCCGACGTGGCTCAAGACATTCTGGGCTATAGCGTCGAGATTCACATCACTATTGCTGAGGGAGATGCAACCACCAACGGCGATTCTGAGGTTTTGTGGTCTTCTCCTAACGAAACACCCGCCGTCAGTGCTATCAGCAACGCCAGTAGTTCGAGTGCAGCCTACGCTAATCAGCAGTCGAAGCCGAAGGAACTCAACGTTAAATATGTGTTCTCGCGCTTTGTGGTGGGTCCCAACAACCGGATGGCCCATGCTGCTTCTTTAGCGGTGGCTGAGTCGCCTGGGCGTGAGTTCAACCCTTTATTCTTGTGCGGCGGGGTAGGGCTAGGAAAAACTCACCTGATGCAGGCGATCGGCCACTATCGGTTAGAAATTTGCCCAGATTCCAAGATTTTCTACGTCTCTACCGAGCAATTTACCAACGACTTGATTGCTGCGATTCGCAAAGACAGCATGCAAAGCTTTCGGGAGCATTACCGCGCTGCCGATGTGTTGCTGGTAGATGACATTCAGTTCATTGAAGGCAAGGAATATACCCAAGAAGAGTTTTTTCACACCTTCAATACCCTGCATGAAGCGGGTAAGCAGGTAGTTCTCGCGTCCGATCGCCCTCCTAACCACATTCCACGCCTGCAAGAACGTCTGTGCTCTCGATTCTCAATGGGGCTAATTGCCGATATCCAATCCCCCGACTTGGAAACTCGGATGGCGATTCTGCAAAAGAAAGCAGAGTACGAGAATATGCGCCTGCCTCGCGAGGTGATTGAGTACATCGCTTCTAGCTATACTTCCAACATTCGGGAACTTGAAGGGGCGCTGATTCGAGCAGTGGCTTATATTTCAATTTCCGGGCTACCCATGCGAGTGGAAAATATTGCTGCCGTCCTTAATCCCCCAGTAGAGCAGATTGAAGCCTCACCGGAAGCTGTCATGAATGCGGTGGCTGATGTATTTGATATTGCGGTAGAAGAGATTAAAGGCCAGTCCAGACGCCGAGAAATTAGCTTAGCGCGGCAGGTTGGTATGTACTTGATGCGCCAGCACACAGACCTGAGCCTACCGAAGATTGGCGAAGAATTTGGCGGCAAAGACCATACGACTGTAATGTATAGCTGCGACAAAATTGCTCAACTCCGTACTAGCGATCCCGGTATGGCCCAAACTCTGCGTCAACTCAGCGATCGCATTAATTTAGCCAGTCAAAGCAAAGAGCGATCGTAGACTCACCCACCTTCAATAACAGCAGCTCGTCGTTGGGAGCTAGAAACCAGGAGCCAGAATCCAGAACTTTTGTGCTGCTCCTAGGTTCTAGCTCCCAACTTTTATAGAAAAGATGGAGGAGAACTTGCAGGTTTGTAGTACGCTAAATACAATACATCAGTACTAAATACTACAAGATGAAATCGATTATGAGTGAACTTAATAGAAGTTCATTAAGTATTTTTAAGCAAAACTTGCCTGTGGAAAACTCCCTTATTTCTGTGGAAAACTCTGTGGAAAACCTGTGGAAAGTTCTGAATATCGGTGGAAAACTTCGATAAGTATAAATACCCTGTGGAAAAGTCGGCTATTTTTTCCACAGGTTTTCCACAGGACAATATTGGTTCAAATCTAGACAGGATAAAGCTTTTAAAAGTTTTTCCACATTTTCCACAGGCCCTACTACTACTACTTTAAAAAATAGTTTTAAAGAGAAGAGTAGATAGACTATCAGGGCAAAGCTGAAAATAGGTGCTCTAGCTTGTTCAAGCTGAGAGTGATACGATGTCGTTCTCCCCACCAAGATTGCTCAAGTCACACCCTCCTGAGAAGAACTCGGCTAAATAAACTTCCATGAAATTGTTCTGTGCCCAAAGTGATCTCAGCGCTAATCTGTCGCTTGTTAGCCGTGCCATTCCTTCGCGACCGACTCATCCAGTTTTGGCTAACGTGCTACTCATTGCCGATGCTGCTGCACAACGAGTCAGCTTGACGGCGTTTGATCTGAGTTTGGGAATTCGAACCAGTTTTGCGGCCCATGTGGAAACTGGAGGGGAAATTACACTGCCTGCCAAGTTGCTGAATGACATCGTTTCGCGCTTGCCAGAAGGGGAAATTAATTTAGCTGATGAAGCAGGAAACGCCGATGCCTCAGGTGAACCCAGCGATGTATTGCAAGCAACCCTTACTTGTTCCTCTGGCCGCTATCAAATGCGGGGGCTCAGTGCAGTAGAGTTTCCTGAGTTGCCTGTCATCGAAGACGGTGAAGTGGTTTACTTGCCTGTGGAAGCATTGGTGCAAGGTTTGCAGGGGTCTTTGTTTGCCACCAGTGCGGATGAAACGAAGCAAATTCTGACGGGTGTGCATCTGACCTTGCAGCAAGGAAGCTTGGAGTTTGCAGCAACTGATGGTCATCGCTTAGCCGTGGTGCAGACGACGGGAGAAACCCCAGATGCTCAAGCTGGAGCCGCGATCGCAGATACTGAACTTACAGTCACGATTCCTGCTAAGACGCTGCGCGAGTTAGAGCGCATGGTGGGAATGCGCCCAGCCGAAGATGCCGTGGCATTGCACCTCAACCCCAGCCAAGCGGTCTTTGAATGGGCTGATCAACGCTTAACCAGCCGCCTGTTGGAAGGCCAATATCCCAACTACCGTCAACTGATTCCTCGCCAGTTCTCTCGGCAAATGACGGTAGAACGGCGATTGTTTCTGGGTGCGCTGGAGCGAATTGCAGTTTTAGCAGACCAAAAAAATAATGTGGTCAAGCTTAGCTTAGATCTGGAGCAGCAGGAGATTGCGCTTTCGGTGGATGCCCAAGATGTGGGGAATGGTCGAGAAGTGATTCCAGCTCAAGTATCGAGTGAAAGCGGTGATAGCTTGGACGTGGCATTTAACGTCAAATATTTGATGGATGGCTTAAAAGCCCTGAATACTTCTGAAATTCAGATGCAACTCAATTCAGCAACGACTCCGGTAGTCTTGACTCCGTTAGGCAGCATTAAAATGACTTATTTAGTCATGCCAGTACAAATTAGGAATTGAGAGTGAACTTTGTATGTACTCCAATAATAAGAAGTAAAACCAACTTTTCCTACTTTGTAGACAGAAAGAACATTACTTATTTCCGATAAATTTTCTACTGATATAAATCAAGATATATATCATTTTTATATGTAAGCATAGACCTGTATTTAAAGGGAAGTTGCTATAATAAAGAACTTTATTGAGAGAAGCTCATAATATGGGCTATGGTAATGATATTTGACCCCAATGATGTAGTGTCACTTCCACCAAGTGACGAAACTAGCTATATCAGTAGCAATTCACAGAAGCTTTATTCCCCGTCGCCTGAAAATAGAACTGACAATCGGTTAAGTTGTAAACCATTTCTAAAGTGGGCTGGGGGTAAGACGCAGCTACTACCTGAGCTAGGTAAGCGTATTCCTTCAAACTTCGACCGATACTTCGAGCCATTTATTGGAGGTGGAGCTTTCTTCTTTAAGCTACAACCAAAAATAGCTTACATATCAGACATAAATTCAGAACTAATAAACTGCTATAAAGTTGTCAAATATAAAGTTCAGGAGTTGGCTGAAGATCTATTAAATCATATCTATGACGAAGAATATTATTATGCACTCCGCAATGCAGACCAAGAGCTAGAGTTTAGTGAGTGGAGTGATATCAAAAGAGCAAGTAGGTTTATATACCTCAATAAAACATGTTTCAATGGCTTGTACCGAGTAAACTCAAAGGGATTTTTTAACGTCCCTTTTGGGAGATACAAAAATCCTAGGATCTTCGATGAGAAAAATCTACTTGCTTGCAGCAAAGCCTTGAGAAACACTCAAATTGAATTGAGTACCTTTACAGGTTTAAAGAATGAGGTCAAAAAAGGAGACTTTATATATTTTGATCCTCCTTATGCCCCTATTAGTTCCACGTCAGATTTCACCAAGTATACACTCAATGGGTTTGGCGAAGAGATGCAAAAAGAGCTTGCAAGCTTCTGTACGCAACTCGATAAAAAACGTATAAAGTTTATGGTATCAAATTCTCACACTTCATTGATTCTAGATTTATATAAAAGTTTCAATATAGATGTCATTGAAGCAACACGTTTGATTAATTCAAAGGCAGAAAAACGGGGGAAAATCAAAGAAGTTATTATAACTAATTACTAATATTTTTATGAATCAAGATGAAATTCCTATTTCAGGAGGAGGAACAGCTAATAAACAGGGAAGAATTTTGGAAAGCACTGTAGTTCCAACATTCCAAAGCCGTGGTTTTGAAGTTGTTTCATACAATAAATGGGAAAAAGCAAGGGAAGGCTATGGAGAAGAGCTACTCCTGAAGCACGTACCCTATACAACTATTTACGGTCATCGTGGCTACACAGAGTTTTTGGTTAGATCTAGAAGATACAACCTAGAAGTACGAATCGAGTGTAAATGGCAGCAGTCCCCGGGCTCAGTAGATGAAAAGTTTCCCTACCTATATCTAAATTGCCTTGAAGCAATGCCTGAGCAAAATATAGTTATTGTGATTGGTGGAGGTGGTTATAAGCTAGGTTCCATACAGTGGCTTAAAAATGCCATTGAGACAAAGCTTTACGCTCCAGAAACTATTCAATATAAAAATATTTCTGTGTTTTCTTTAGACGAGTTCATTCGCTGGACAAATAGAGTATTCAAATAAATACTGAATTTGTATCTACCCCTGTAATCAAAACTTCCTATCAGGAATAAGTTGGCATGCAAAACTGAAGATTGACAAGAACTCAATGATAAAAACGGACAATTGATTAGTTGCATCAACTGTCCGTTTCATTGTCTTAACTGAAAACGAACGTTAAACTCGGACGCTATCAGCAAAGCGGATCTTCAAGAAATCGTCCTCCATTTTGGCTCCAGCGGGTTGCAAAGCAGCCAAAGATTGAGGCAGTACCAAGTTCCGGCGATGGTTGCCGATGCGAATATTGAGTTCGTCGCCGTTCTTGCTCAGTTCCACTTGGTTCTTAGGAATTCCAGGTAAATACACTTCCAAACTGTATTGATTCTGGTCTTGCACAATTCGTAAAGTGGTTTCTTTGTAGTAAACCTGCGCTGGATCTTCGTCCTTATACAAAGTGTCCTTCAAGCGTTCTAAAGCGGCCAGTCCGCACATTTCTTCCGAATAGAGGGGCACTTCCTTAACGGGCAGTGGACTGAAGTTGTCGTGAATTTCTTGGCGATATTGTTGTTGATTGGCTTTCCACTTTTGGAAAAATGGATCGCTGACTTCATCCGGCAGAATCCGGTTGGCGATGACTAAATCAGTTGCCACGTTGTACAGGCTAAGGTAAGCATGCGCCCGCAAGGACTCCTTAATCACCATCTTTTCTGGGTTGGTGACAAGGCGAACCGAAGTTTGAGTGTTGTCAGTTAAGACTTTTTCGAGGGCTTCAATCTGCTGATAAAACTCGTAGGGTGCATCCATGACTTCATTGTCAGGCAGCGAGAAGCCAGCCAGGGGCTTGAAAAAAGGCTCAATCAAAGGACGCAAGGCAGCAGACACCTTCTGTAACGGTTTGTAGAAGCGCCGCATGTACCAGCCTGCTACTTCCGGCAAACTCAACAGTCTTAAGGCTGTTCCGGTGGGGGCAGAGTCGATAATCAGCACATCGAATTCGTTTTCGTCATAGTGCCGTTTCATCCGCACCAAGCTAAAAATCTCATCCATGCCCGGTAGGATGGCGAGTTCTTCGGCTTCGACTCCTTCTAAGCCTCGTGCTTGCAGGACTTGAGTAATGTAGCGCTTAACCGCACCCCAGTTGCCCTCCAACTCCATTAAGGCATCGAGTTCTGCCCCCCAGAGATTGGGACGAACGGTTCGAGGTTCATGCCCCAGTTCCATGTCGAAGCTATCGGCAAGCGAGTGAGCAGGGTCGGTGCTGAGAACTAAGGTTTTATAGCCCAGTTCGGCACAGCGCAGCCCAGTAGCTGCTGCAACAGAGGTTTTACCAACGCCTCCCTTGCCAGTCATGAGAATTACGCGCATGAATAATTTTGCCTTATCTAAGAATGATTAACATTCATTTACTTAATTATCCCTACTTTACAAAGCCCGGAGTGAGGGATCAATCTCAGCTACCAAGCTCAAGGGACTGGCAACAGAGCCTAGGGTGCGATCGCAAGCCTATTGCAAACCTGTCGCAAACTTAACCACCTGCTGCAAAAGCCGCCATAATCAAGGCCGAAAGCAGAATTCCAGGTGTGAGTAGCATGACGAGCATCAGTAAATCGTGATTGGACATTAGCGGCTCCTAAACTTCTAAACTGATAACGAGTCGAGAGAAGAGAGATTGACAATAGGTTTTGCCAAATTGGACTTAAACGTCCTTTTACACCTTAGCAAGTCTTGCTGGAGTGCTGTTTCAGTCTAGAGGGAGGCTTCTAAGTGCCAGCTAAAAGCGCTAAAAGTCTTTACGCCCCGCAGCTAAAAATTACCTAGAAAAACTTTCTTAAATTTAAGTATTGCAATCTCAGGCAGTACGATTATCCTGAATGCCAAGATTGGGTCTTGCTTAGTCAGAAGCTTAAAAGCGATGCAAAATCAGAAATCGGTGTGGGGATTACCGTTGCGGCAACAAGTGATTTCGCTGGCGCTGTCGGGCAATTGCCTCTGGGCGACGCTTGGGGTTAGCGCTGGAGTGATAGGAGCGATCGCCCAGACAACCCCAGTTCAGGCAGCCATCCTGACTCAATGGCAGTTTAACTCTACTACCAATCAGCTAGAAATCACGGTCCCAGAAGGCACTCAGCCCCGCTATTTCCTGCTCGCGAAACCTGCCCGCATTGTGCTGGACTTACCCAACACACAGATGGGTTCAGTGCCAACTGAGCAAACGTTGTCTGGCCCGGTGCAGCAAATTCGGGTCTCACAGCAGCAAGCTGGCTCTACTCGCATCGTCATGCAACTTGCTCCTAATGTGGTGTTTGCGCCCGGTCAGGTGAAGCTAGAACAGGCTGGCACTGGCAAGGCAGGGACTCGTTGGGTGCTGCGTCCTTTAATCGCTGGTAGTAGTACCTCTACGCCCACCGTTGCTGCCAAACCCGCTGCCCCAGCTACCGTCGCTACCAAACCCCAATCCGCTGCCCCTACTCCCCCATCGGTACAGCCATCTGCCCCTGCTGCATCCAGTACTCAGCGATCGCAACCCTCTCCACCTGCGGTCACAAACGAGCGATCGCAACCCTCTCCACCTGCGGTCACAAACGAGCGATCGCAACCCACTTCGCAACCCTCTCCACCTGCGGTCACAAATGAGCGATCGCAACCAACTACCCCTGCTGCTCCAAGAAGTCGAATTACGAGAAATGCTGCCGACCTATTAGCACCTGGCGATCGTTCATTTGATAACTCATCTGCACCCTCACCGGAATCGTCCCCTACGATCGCAGCTCCAACAGCACCATCTCCTCTACCATCTGACCTATTAGGGCCAGCACCAGCACCTTCAGACACAGCCATCTTTAGTCCTCGGTTGTCGCCCGAGGTGACTACTGCTACGCCTACGCCGGCACCCAGACCGACTCAGAGCGCTCCAACTCGCGATCGCCAATCTCCAGTTACGCTAGCAAAACCATCTGCGCCGCCAAAATCGCCTGCACCCTCAACAGCCACCCAACCAACAGCACAGTCAGCAATCAAGCCGCCCCTACCCGCTCCCTCAGCTCAACCCAACCGGGCCACAAGTACAGCGATCGCTCCAACTCCTGCGGTAACTCCTGTATCTAAACCGTTGCCAGAACCTCAGCCACCAGCAGTACCCGTTGTAGCAGAGCCAATAGAAACGGCTCCTGTTGCACCTGTTCAACCGGAGGTGAAACCTACCGCAAATCTGCCTCGACCGACACCAGACCTAGAGACAGCAGTATTACCCCCTGCTAACTTTCGATCGCAGCAGTCTGTAACCGTGAGCGTGCCGCCGATGAACAGTACTGCTGGTTCTGTCCAGGTGCCTCAATTAGGCGATCGCGTGCCAACTACCACTATTAATACGGAGCCTAACCCAGGGCTGCCTCCAGCGGTTTTTACGCCACAGCCCAGCGCCACTGTAACCGTGCCATCTTTGTCATCCCCTTCGATACAGCCTGCTCCTACCCGCGCAGTGACATTGGAATCGCCTCAACTAGCAAGAACCCCGAACGTAGATGAAGCTGCGGGGCGGGTGATTGAGTTTGGTCAACCCTTAGCAGCTACCAGCTCCACGCCTGCCGCTGCGACACCTCCTAACTTGCCAACTTTGGAGTCGGAAACAGATCTGCCCACAGAAACTCCTAGTGTTATCAGTGCTAGAGCAACGGCTCCAGTAACAGTGCCACCGTTACCGCGTTCAACTGCTAACTCCTCATCCACCGAGTTGGATTTTCAGCGTCCCTCCGACTTACCGTCTAAATCGCAGCCAAATATAGAAGCAGAAAGTTCTAATTTGGTGGCTGTAGGAGACGGAATTGTGTTGCCCACTGGCACCACATTACAACTGCAATATTCTGGGACTGAAGTTTTGGAACTAAGGCCAGGAGCGCCGCAGCAAGAAGTGCTGTTGTTGCAAACCGAGATTCGCGATCGCAACGGTAGCATCTTGGCTCCAAATGGGGCACCCGTCATTGGACGCTTTGAAACGACGAGTGGTGGTAGCCGCTTTGTGGCGCAGGCCATCAACTTACAAGGTCGAAATGTACCGCTCGCGGCTGAGTCAGCACTTCTAGGAGGCAAACTGAAAGTTTCACAAGATAAAGTTGTGAGAAATTCAGCTCTAGGAGCTTTGGCTGGAGCCTTGGTGGGCGGTTTATCTGGCGAAGAGGTGATTGGGGGTGCAGCAGCGGGGGCGGCAGTCACTTACCTAGCTTCCCCCAAACCTGCGAAGCTCCAACCAGGTCAAGTTCTACAAGTACGCCTGACGGAAGTGCTGCGATCGCCTTAACCCCCTGGCCTATGCTTCACACAAGTTCCTTCACTAGCAAATTGAATCCATAAAAAATTCCGCCCTAGTTGCAGCGTTGCCAGACTAACTAGAGCGGAATTCTGTTTAACTAAATTACGCGTATTGGATTAGAACTTGTCGCTTTCGGGTAAGGGCGCACCGCCAGAACCAGACTGATTCAGGAAGAGGTTCTGTGCTGCGTCGTTTTGATAGATGCAACTGATTTGGGGTGAGCTTTCCAGGGTTCCAGTAAAACCAAACGTATTCATTCGGTTTTTACATTCACGCAGTTGATCCCCGGAAATTAAGTTACGTTGCCGGAGGACTTCCCAGTTACTGCTGCGTAAGACGCATCCTGGCTGCATCTTGGGTTGAGAAATATACACACTAAAGGGGTTGAGCGTCACAAACACTCTGGTGTCCATTGTGATCGCGCTAGCGCCGTACTGCACACAGATTTCTGGGTTAGGAGCAGCTCGGTCAATAAACTCACGAGTAGCCACGTTCTCAGGCCCAGAGCTAGCCACAGAGCTAAACGCAATGCCAATGCCAATCCCTAAAATAAAGACACCGCTCAAAATTGCTAGCGTCGTGGCGCTTAACGCCGAAGCAAACGATGAGCCGTTGCGGCTAGGACTAGCAGCAGGACGAGCTGGAGGTGGTGAAGGCTTAGGTCTGCGATTCATGGCGACTGATTGAATTTTGAGTGATTAACAAAGTAACGTTGCAACTGCGCTTCTTCTCCCAGTATGCCGTTAATTTTTCGGCAATCTGAGCCGTGTGACAATAGGAAGGCTTGTGTGGTCAAGTTTTTGAGCGATTAACCGTGACTTCTTCATCTCCATTTCGACAAGGAAAACCTTTTAATTCACCCACTCAAAACATTTTGGGAGATAGCCTCACGGTTTTGTGGGGAGATTGGCTAGATTTAAGAATCCGGATTGCCCAAATTGCAGCATCTGGCTTAGTATCGCCCCTAATTTATATTTTGGCGTTTGGTTTGGGTTTAGGCAGCTCTTTGGACAAGGTGGCTCAACCCTCCGCAGGCGAAAATTACTTGCAATTTATTCTGCCTGGAATGGTGGCGTTGTCATCAATGGCGATTAGCTTTGGCGGCACCACTTTCTCGATTTGTGGAGAGCGGCTATTTACCAAGACGTTTGAAGAGATGCTGTTGCTCCCGGTGCATCCTTTGTCGCTGTTTCTCGGCAAGATGCTAGCGGGTGTTATCCGAGGCTTGATGACTTCAGGTTCGGTAATTCTGGTGGCTATCTTATTTACCGGCAAGATTTGGAGCTTCTTAAATCCACTATTTCTGCTATTGCTAGTGCTAAATTGTGCGGTGTTTGCAGGCTTGGGTGTGATTGTGGGCTTGAGCGTGCGATCGCTCGAAAGTGTGGGTCTCTACAACAACTTCTTAATTGTGCCAATGTCATTTCTCGGAGCCACATTTTTCGATCCCGCCGCCTTACCTATGGCGCTCAAGGGAATTGTGTATTTGCTGCCGCTGACCTATACCAGCATTGGGTTAAGGGCTGCGGCTTACTTACCGCTGAGCCAGTTTCCTTGGTATAGCATTGGGGTATTACTGTTAGCGGCGATCGCTCTCTCCGCGATTGGAGCGTACAAATTTTCTCATCAACAGGATTAAGCGCTGACGAAGAATGATGGTTGCTAGAGTCCGAGGGTTTAGAGATTTGGGCACCGATCCATGCTTGGCGATCGCTGGGACAATTGCGAGCTGAAGCTGCGATCGAGCCTTTGCTGAGCTTGCTGCACCGGATGGATGACGAAGGCAATGAATGGATCGGAGAAGAATTGCCAGAAGTTTTGGCATGCTTGCAGCCGCAGCTATTTCAGCTCTTAGTACTTACCTGGCTGATAAAACACATGGGCTTTCGGCACGAACCGCAGCATCTGAGGCTTTGGTAAAGATTGCTGAGCAGTATCTAGAAACACGAGAGCAATCTATTGCCGCGATCGCTCACCAGCTAGAGCAGTTTACCAAGAACAACCCAGTGCTGAACGGCGTGCTGTTGCAGCATTGCTGGACCTGAAGGCGCTGGAAGCTGCCCTGGTTATGGAAAGAGCTTTTGCTGCTAATCGAGTCGATGAAACGATCGCGGGTGATTGGGAGGAGGTGCAGTTAGATCTAGGCATGGTCTCCAAGCTAGAGTTGCGCCAACGCCGATTTGCAGCCGCTCAACGTCCCGTGGTTGATTTCTCTACAGTCGCTCAACCCAAGCCAGAAGTCACAGGTTTTGGCTCATCTTCTTCTGAGCAATCTAAGAAAAAGGGTAAGAAGAAAAAATAGGCGATCGCCTATGGTGCGTTGCAACGCACCGAACTCAATTCCCGAGTGATGCCCCAAAGAGGTAAGCGATCGCCTCCATAAATTCTTAGAGTGGTGCGTTGCAACGCGCCCTATGGGGGTGAATGGACAACAAAAAAGGTGAGCGATCGCCCACCTCCAGAATTATTGAATCGTTAAAACTTAGACGTTGAAGCGGAAGAGCAGTACGTCGCCTTCTTGGACAATGTACTCTTTACCTTCACTGCGAACTAAGCCTTTTTCCTTAGCAGCAGTCATCGAACCTGTGGTAGTCAAATCTTTGTACGCAACTGTTTCAGCTCGGATGAAGCCGCGTTCAAAGTCGGAGTGAATTACACCAGCAGCTTGAGGCGCAGACATGCCAGCTTTAATCGTCCAAGCGCGGGTTTCTTTGGGACCAGTGGTGAAATAGGTGCGGAGACCCAAGAGTTCGTAGGTGGCGCGGATGAGGGATTTGAGGCCACCTTCTTCTACACCCAAGGAAGCCAAGAAATCTTGGCGCTCATCTTCGGAGATCTCGATCAGTTCTGACTCAACTTGAGCCGAAACGACCACCACTTGCGCTTCTGAGCCTGCATACTGCCGTACTTGCTCCACGTGAGCATTCCCCGTCGCGAGGTCATCTTCTGAAACGTTGGCGGCATAGATGATCGGCTTGCGAGTTAGCAGACCCAAGGGCTTGACGATGATTTCTTCTTCCTCGTTTAGGTCTACTTGGCGAGCTTGTTTGCCTTCGTTGAGGGCGGCGCTTAGTTTTTCCAGTGCGCCTAACTCAATTTGAGCTTCTTTGCTGGTGCGGGCATTTTTGCGAGTGCGCTCAATCTTGCGATCGATTTGGAATAGATCAGACAATCCTAGTTCTAGGTTGATCACTTCGATGTCGCGGACTGGATCAACCGAACCGGAGACGTGGATGATGTCGTCGTTCTCAAAGCAGCGCACCACATGCACGATTGCATCGACTTCACGAATGTTGGCGAGAAATTGGTTGCCCAACCCTTCCCCTTTGCTAGCACCTTTCACCAATCCAGCGATGTCTACAAACTCAACCCGTGTGGGCACAATTTCTGCTGAGCTAGAAATCTGAGCAAGGGCTTGCAGTCGCTCATCAGGAACTGCAACCACGCCAACATTTGGTTCGATGGTGCAGAAAGGAAAGTTGGCAGCTTGAGCTTTGGCATTAGCGACCAAAGCATTGAATAAAGTTGATTTTCCGACGTTGGGCAATCCAACAATCCCGGCTCTTAGCATGTCAGTTCGGTTGCGTGAGTAAACAATTCAGCAGATGGGCTGATATTGATTTTATTGCGGTTCCGGAATCGTTTGCGGAATTGGCGCGGGGACTGTTTGTGGGATTGGTGCGGGAACAGGCTCAGGAACTGGGCTAGGAATGGTTTCGGGGACTACTTGGGGAATCGGTTCGGGCACAGGACCAGGAATGGGTTCTGGAATCATCGGGCCTGGGTTTGGTTCTAGTGGACCCGGACCCGGTGTGGGGATTTGTGGCTCTGGAATGCTAATCATGTACATGGCGATCGCGCTCCGTTAGATAACGCTTCCACGGTAAAGGGCGATCGCACTATTGCCATCTCTCATAAGTAACGACCTCATAAATTCTGTGAATCTTGTCGAATTACAACACCAAACGCCTCTGCTTGATGCTTTACGGCATTGTGCTCAACGACCCAACACACCGTTTTACGCACCGGGGCACAAGCGCGGCCAAGGAATTCCATCGCAACTCTCTAATCTCTTAGGATCTCAAGTCTTTCGAGCTGATCTACCAGAGTTGGTGGAATTAGATAACCTATCTGCGCCTCAAGGACCAATCCAAGCCGCGCAAGAGCTAGCTGCACAAGCCTTTGGAGCGGAGCAAACTTGGTTTTTGGCAAATGGTTCTACTAGTGGTGTGATTGCTGCGATTATTGCAACTTGCAATCCGGGCGATCGCATTATTCTGCCGCGCAATGTTCACCAATCTGCAATTTCAGGTTTGATTCTCTCTGGGGCAATTCCGGTGTTTGTGGAGCCAGAGTACGATCCGGTTTTGGATTTGGTACATAGTATTACCCCTGCTAGCGTGGCTGCTGCCCTAACGCAATACCCCGATGCCAAGGCCGTGCTAATGGTTTACCCCACCTATTACGGGGTCTGTGGAGATGTCCAGGCGATCGCCCAACTCGCCCATGATCGCAACGTTCCTTTATTAGTTGATGAAGCCCACGGGCCGCATTTTGCTTTTCATCCAGAGTTGCCAACTGCTGCCTTAGCTGCTGGAGCTGATTTGACAGTGCAATCGATTCATAAAGTGCTGTCAGCCATGACCCAAGCGGCAATGTTGCATGTGCAGGGAGAACGGGTAGATCGCGATCGCCTTACCAAAGCTTTGCAACTTGTCCAATCCACCAGCCCCAGCTATCTCTTGTTGGCTTCACTAGATGCGGCACGTCAACAGATGGCAACGCAAGGCCAAGCACTGATGACCCAGACCTTGCAACTCGCAGACTTAGCAAGAACCCAAATTAGCCAAATTCCTGGCCTGCAAGTTTTGCAACCAAAGCAAGCTGGCTCTCCCGGATTTGCAGCGCTCGATCGCACCCGCTTAACTGTGACAGTTTCAGATTTAGGTTTGACAGGTTTTGAAGCCGATGAAATCCTCAACGAGGAATTTGGCGTTACCGCCGAACTTCCCTCCCTACAACACCTCACTTTCATCATTAGCCTAGGCAACACTGAAGCTGATATTCAACATTTAGTAGCAGCCTTGCAACAGTTAGCAACACGGAGCGATCGCAACCAACCACGAACTTACCCTCTGCTCCGTGTTGATTCGCAGACGAAGGAGCCAACTCCCCTCCTCACTCCTTACTCCTTGCTCCTCACTCCTCGTGACGCTTGGTTTGCCCCTACTGAAACGGTGGCGAACGCCCAAGCCGTCAATCGCATTAGTGCTGAGCTGGTTTGCCCCTATCCTCCCGGAATCCCCGTCTTGGTGCCAGGAGAAGCGATCGCATCAGAAGCAATCAACTATATACAACAAGTCTTAGCTGCCGGAGGTTTCATCACAGGTTGTGCGGATGCTAGCTTGCAAACCCTAAAAGTGGTGAAAGAGGAAGCAGGAAAGATAAGAAATGAAAAAGCTTGAAGCAATAGATAAAGGTTGAGCTAAACCTCTAAACTTCAGTGTTGGCTAGCGCTAATTTTTCTAGACTGGTAGGAATTACGATGAAGCCATTCCTTTAATTTTCTTTGTTTTCGCTTCTTTGACCTCCATCCTTCCTCCCTCATCCTTCATCCTTTAAAGCCATGTCTTCTCCCCTCTGGCCCTATGTGACTCCCGGCATTCCTGATGATTTGTTCGAGCGGTTGCCTGGGATTCCGATGAGCCAACGGGAGGTGCGGTTGTTGCTGGTGTCTCATCTGCGGTTATGCTCAGACTCGATTCTGTGGGACATTGGGGCGGGGACAGGCACGATTCCGGTGGAAGCAGGATTGCTATGCCCAAAGGGACGAATTGTGGCGATCGAGCGAGATGAGGAAGTCGCGAGTTTAATTCGGCGGAACTGCGATCGCTTTGGGGTCAAGAATGTGGAAATTGTGGAAGGCAGTGCCCCTGAGTGCCTGGAAAACATTCAGCACCGACCCAACCGTGTTTGCCTGGAAGGAGGCCGTTCGATTAAAACCATCCTAAAAGCTGCATGGGAACATCTCGATTTACAGGGGCGGGTAGTTGTGACTGCTTCTAGCTTAGAAGGTTTGTATGCCGCCTCCGAGAGCTTTTCAGAATTGCAGGTTCGCAATATTGAAGTGGTGCAATCGGCCATGAACCGTTTAGAGAAGCGAGGCATGAATCAAACCTTTGCTTCAGTAGATCCGATCTTTGTCCTCAGCGGCGAGAAGCTAGAGTGAGCTTGAATTTGCTCCGAATTGCTTAAAGTGTGCCAAAGTAATTCTTAACCTTCAGCTAACCTTATGATTCGGCTCTAGCCTAGACTGAGGCCAGATTGGAGTGTGCCTACCGATTCCTCAGGGGCTCTAGAAAAGTTCCATACTGTAGGAATTGCGGGGTGAACAATTCATGTAAGAAACCTATCTTATGCCTTGGTCTCGGATTGTTAGTGGAATTATTGCGATCGCCCTGGCTCTAGCTTTGACAGTTGTGGGGGGCTGGTACTACACCTTGGCCTTTGGTGTGCTCATTTATTTAGGCCAATTAGAGTACTTTCAACTAGTTCGGGCTAAAGGGATATTACCTGCTGCTAAGACTACGCTGGTCGTCAGCCAAGCGTTATTGGTGCTCTCCACAATCGCCCCAAACTTAGCAGACGCTGTGTTTCCCGTTGCGGGTACGTTTATCTGTTTCTATCTTCTGTTTCAGCCCAAATTTGCCACGATCGCCGATATTTCCGCCTCGATCATGGGCCTGTTTTATGGAGGCTATTTACCGAGCTATTGGGTGAGGCTGCGATCGCTCGGCACGATTGAGCACAGCAATCTTCCCCTTTGGGGCTACTGGCCTGAGCAATGGACCAATTTGCAGGCGCTACCCCAAGGTTTGACGGCAACTTTGCTCGCGTTCTGCTGTATTTGGGCTGCTGATATTGGCGCTTATACCTTTGGTAAATTCTTTGGTCGCACCCGCCTTTCAGACATCAGCCCCAAGAAAACAGTAGAAGGAGCAGTGTTTGGGGTGTTTGGCAGTATTGCCGTTGCGATCGCTGGTTCTTGGTGGCTAGATTGGTCCGGGTGGCCCCTGACTGGCTTTGCCTTAGGTCTGTTGATCGGCATTGCTAGCTTACTAGGAGACCTGACAGAATCGATGATGAAGCGAGACGCGGGAGTCAAAGATTCGGGACAGCTCATCCCTGGACATGGTGGCATTCTCGATCGCGCCGATAGTTACGTGTTCACAGCGCCACTGGTCTATTATTTCGTGACGCTGCTACTGCCGCTTTTACCTCAGACTTAAATAAAGAGAAAAAGGTAATGCCAAGGGCATTACCTTTTTCTGATTTCTATGCTGGCGTGACCATAATGCGACCGCGACAAATTAGGGTGCTGTTTTCTAAAGACAATTCTTGAAGGTCCACTTCTGGTCCTAGGTCTATTTCAAAGCCGTCCAGATCGCCTAAAGGCAGACCCCGCTTCGCTTGTAGATGAGTCAACCACTGGGGGCGATCGAGCTGCAAAGTATGACCGTTTTTGAGCCGCAACCCAGTACGAATCACAATTGGGGTAAGCGTTCCACTCACAGCGACTAGACTGGCACTGAGCGTCAGTTGACCCGCAGCAATAATGATTTGCGAATTTTGCAAGTTGATTGCTTGGTGCCCAGGCAAGGGCGCATCTAAAACCGCTTGAATTTCTGATTTCAACAGAGTGGCTAAGAATTCTGCTAAGGCGTTGGCCAATAAAGGGGCGGACAGTGAAGCATTTAGGTCTGCTTCTTCTAGCACTAAGCTGCCTGTGACGGGGATCGGTTCTAGCAGATTCAGCGGTTTGCCCCGCATGACTTGACCCAAATTAATCCGAATGTTTTCTCCGACGAGCTGCAAGTGACTGAGATGCAGCCCTTGGTAAATCGCTTTGTGAGCTGTGATCCCCACTCGCTGAATTTGACCCGTCAGGATGCGGCGATCGCCCCCTTCAATCTTGACTTGCAACTCTTCAACCTGCTCCACCTGCGATCGCAACCACAGCCTAACTGCGGGCGACAACACCTTGCTGATCAGTTGGCTTTGCTTTGGGGTGGGTGAGTTGGCAGCTAAATCTACAGGAGATTGGGGCTGAGCAGAGTCAGGAGCGGGAGGACCCACTTTAGGAGAACTGGAGCTAGAATCCATTGCTTTAGAACTGGAGAAAAGGGTAGAGAACACAGATGATGTCGCCGTAACTGTCTGCTCAGACTGCAACCTGAGAATAGCAAGCGATTAGATAGAGCGAGATTGCGTACTGCAAGCAATGACGTTAGTTGCAGCCCAAAAGGTTGCAGAGCCATGCGTGCATCATGTAACCTCCACTGCAAAAAAGCTTACAGGAAGGCCGCAAAATTCCCACCATGACGTTGGTGAAGCAATTGTCATCAATTCATAACTGAGCGCTGAGCCTGGCGAGCTGGCGATCGCCAAAGTGTATAGGTACTTGATCCCCACTCCTCAACTAATGTCATAAAATCATGACATATGATCCCCGGTCACCTTGTAAATGCGTAGAAGTGCTTAAAATTGCCACTTTTACCCCTTGACCCAATTAAATCTTTTCTGCAACATATGAGTAACCTAACGATCCCAGCGATCCCAAACGAATTCTGGTTTACTAACCACTTTTCCTAAACCGTTGACGATGGAAAAAAGCAACGGGGATCAATCCTCAATACTTTTTAGCAATCGCGGGATCAATCACTGGGTTACTCAGGAATTCGCACAAGGAATGTAGAGTTTTTTTGAACTCACTAGCCTGCTTTTGGGCGTAGTCTTCTAGCCAATGAGCTAGAACATTGCCTCATATCGATCATCTTCGTTTTGCAAGTAGGGAGGGGCTACAGAGCGGAAGGTAACGATTGTGCAGAGTCTACGAGCAGGCATGCATCACTCGCTTATGCGTCAAGTCATCTAGTGATCTACTTGCCGTTGAAACTATTTGGAGACCCTAACTCATGGCTAAGGAACGTCCACCTTTAGAAGAGATGACTCTGCGGCAGCTACGTAAAGTGGCTAGCGAATGCAATATTTCTCGCTATAGCCGCATGCGTAAAGATCAGCTGCTAGCAGCGATTCAAGAAGTGCAACGCACCAAGTTTTCTCTCAGTCCATCTCGCACGCTGGAGGCCCAAGAAGAAGTGGAAGCAGCAAAGTTTGATGTAGGTCAAGAAGACCGTACAGGAGGTTCGCTAGCTGCCGTTGATGAAGGATTGGCTGATCTCCCTGAGGGGTATGGGGAGAGCCGCATTGTTCTGATGCCTCGTGACCCACAGTGGGCTTACACCTATTGGGATATCCCCAATGAGCACAAGGAAGACTTGCGCCGTCAAGGTGGTCAACAACTGGCTCTGCGTCTTTATGATGTGACAGATGTAAGCCTGGAATACCAGAGTCCCCACAGCATTCAAGAGTTTCCCAGCGATGAATTGGCGCGTGAGTGGTATCTACCCGTTCCAGTCAGCGATCGCGACTATGTAGTAGACATCGGTTATCGTTGTGCGGACGGTCGCTGGTTGGTGTTGGCGCGTTCTGCTCCGGTGCGGGTGCCTCCCGTGTATCCTTCTGACTGGATTGAAGATCAGTTCATCTCACTCGGCTGGGAAGAAGACCTACGCGGTAAGACCTTCCTAGAGCTGGTTCCACCTGCTAAGCGAGCTGCTGCGGCTACAACTGGCTACGATGCAGGTGCCGCGATCGATGCTGCTGGCAACCCCATCTACGATGCCATTTTTGGTATGGCGCAAACGACGGAAGCTCAGCGGGTCGCGGGTTCGCTCTACGGCTCGATGCAGCAAGTGCCTGTACACGAGCAAGCAGTTAGCTCCTATGTCTTCCCCTCTGGTGTCGGCATGTGGGCAGTCCCCACGGCTTCTGGCTTGAATATGTCTGGTGTTGGCATGTCTGGAGCTGGCTTCGCTTCCGCCCCTCCCATTCGCCCTCGTCAGTTCTGGCTAGTTGCGGATGCGGAACTAATCGTCTACGGTGCTACCGAACCCGACGCGACGGTAACGATTGGCGGTCGCCCCATCAAGCTCAACCCCGATGGCACGTTCCGCTTCCAAATGTCGTTCCAAGATGGCTTGATCGACTACCCCATTATGGCGGTGGCAGCAGATGGTGAACAAACGCGATCGATCCACATGAATTTCACTCGCGAAACGCCTTCTCGCAATACCAACACGAAGGAAGAAGCCGTTCCCGAATGGCTGTCCTAATTCCTTAAAGTTACAAAACTAAAAAACAAAACCCCTGGTCACGCGATCTGGGGTTTCTTGTTTTTAAAGCTATCAATTTAGTCTTTTACTCAATATTTTGTGCAAGCATTTTCTGCATAACCGCTAGCTAAGGGATTTTAGGCTGACTCACCAACCTAAAACGCTAAAAGATATCCTGAACCTTTCTACCTAAAAGTTAAAACGAGGATAATATATGAAAACACACTCCACCTAAATACCTATACTGGCAAATTAGGCGGAACAAGTACACTTAAATACCCGATTTGGGATCTTATGTAGAAAGAGTACATCTAATAAATAGTTGGCTGTCTTAACTTCTAGAATATTGTGTACATAAATTTTCGATGGACGACGAAGATTCGAACTTGATGATTGCATAATAAATACGTTCTTAGTCAGTTACTTTTTGAAAGTGGAAATAGCACTAAATCTTACATCTAACCAAGAGTCTAATGCTTTTCTGAGAGCATTGTGGGCAGAGTTTCGTTACTCTTTTGGTAAGTGTGCATGGCAGTATTCTCCTTATAAGGATGGAAAAAAGAATCGTATATACTTTGGCTACGTCGATCTTGGGCTCAATGGAGCTATTGGAATATCGATTTCATATAAACGAAAAAATATTATCAAAAAAATATTTCTTGAGCAAAATTTCAACAGAATTCCTCCAGAAATTGAGGCAAAGCTATCAAACGCAATTGACAAGGCTATTTCAGAAAGTAGAAGTCCAAGAATCTACTATGTTCAGACTGACTTCGAATCAACTCCTATGGCAATAGGGAACTACTCAGGCTCTCATTTCAGGCTCTATGCAATAGATGAGAAAACAAACCGTATCATATATGAGGTAAAAGGCTTTGATGCGATAGATGCTTTGACTGAAGCTCAAAAAATTATTCCAAAAATTTTTGATTTTTTATCCGTATGTACGAATTCTGTATTCACTTCTACAAGTACAGAAATATTCAAAAATCAACTTAATTCAGATATTCATGAGGTTTTCTTTGAAGATTTTGACTGGATAGATGATTATCCCAGAATTGAGAAAAATTTGGCACTCTGGGAGATTCAAAGGGATTTTTTGGATAAGATTTTGGTAAATGATATTGAGCTGAACCATCCATTTCTAAGGTCTAGCAGCCATTTTCACTCTGCCCAGAAACTTTGGCTTACAAGCTCTTCTCTTGTCGAAAATACAATAGAACTTTCTAGTGTCCTGTACGTATCAGCTCTTGAAGTTGCTACAGAACTATATCCATTAGAAAATTCAACGTGCAAAGAGTGTGGTCAAAAGAAATATTCAATAAGGCAAAGGGTTAAGGAACTAACTCGAACGCATTTGAATGAATATATTGAAAGGTTCATTGATAATTATTATTCAGCAAGGTCAAAATACTTACATGTCGGTGTGTTGTCTTCAGATTCAAGCTATATAGGGGCTTCTATACCTCAACTCGATCCTGCATCTGATAGTGGCTGTCGGATACAGACTTCTATATTGCCGATAAATCTGAAAGAGTATGTGAGTTATATTTTACGCAGCATTTTCATGCAAAAAATGACAACTGATGATAGATCGTTGCCTAAGTAAACACAATGAGCTATGAACAGCTAACAACTCGGGTGCAGCGGATTGACCGAAGCCGTTTGGGTGGAATGCAAAAATTCTGGTAACTGCTGGCCCGAACCGTTATACTGCAAGCTCTCGGTGGGGACTTAATCGGAATTCAATTGATGGGATGCGATCGCTAGGTTGCGGGGTTGTAGAGGGCGATCGCAGTAGTTTTTGATGAATTGTCATAGGTGCGATCGCTAGGTTGTGGGCTAGTCAAAAGCGATCGCATAACTCCACCGTTATGCCATCAAACTCGCTGCTGAGCGTAGTATTGCTGCTCGTAGTCATGTATGGAGATGCATATAAATGCAGACATAGTTCTATCCAAAGGAGTATGTAGAACGTAGGTTAAATATTCTATACAAAGAAGGGCGTAAAGAAAATTCATTAAATTAGCCAGCCTAACTACATAGTTAGGGTTTCAGTCCAAATAAATAGTTGGTTTGTCTGGAGCATCTACGTCAATCTTGCGTTGAGAGATGTCTGAAGTTGTCTAACTAAACTTTGGAGCTTTGAAACAATGAGCAGGTTTCAGCATTTTTTGATTACACGAATCAATATAGATTGGAATATCTCCAAACCGCGATCGCAGCAAGAGCGGAATAACATAGATTTCTTAAAATACAGATTAGATATTTTTGAGAAAACTTGCTATCCATCTGTTAAGGCACAAACAGAAAAAAAGTTTACTTGGCTAATACTTCTGGACGCTGAATTGCCAAGCATGTTCAGAGAACGAATTCAAAGTTATCGTTCTCACTCTAATATTGAAATTCTGCCTGTTTATATCAGCAGCAAAGAAAATTGTTTAAGTGAGTTGAAAGCAGCGATCTCTGAAAAAATTTCAAAAGCAACTACACACATTATCACTACTAACCTGGATAGTGACGATGCTGTATCCCGAAAATTTATTTCCACTATACAAAATCAGTTTCGGGAGCAAGATTCTGAGTTTATTAATTTCCCCTTTGGCTATTTATATCAATTAAAAGAGCAAAAGGCTTTTCTGCGAGAGTGGCTAACTGCACCATGCTACACCTTGATTGAGGATCGTAAGAATTTTGAAACTGTCTTGAAGTATGGTCATGATCAAATCTCAAACTATAAGGTTTGTCATGTGTTTACTACTCCTATGTGGTTAATGACCGCTCACAATATGAATGTGAGGACAAAGTTTGATGTTGCTGCTGCATGGCAACCCACCAATAGAGTCAGTGAAGAGTTTTGCATAAATCTTGAGTTGCCGAAGAAAAGATTGTTGGAAGGTTCTAAAGAATTTTTCACAGAATCTTTGAATGTAGTTTTGTCGAGGCGAAGTTGGGATACTCCAAAAGTTAAATTCAGAAAAATAGTAAATATTTTTTCCCCATTTCTGATCCGTTTGGCTAGAAGAGCCCAATACTCGCAAAAAAATCAAAGTCTTTCATCGTAAGGTGCTTTTATTCAATCCGAGTCTATATCGTGAGTTCTAGGCTTGGTTATTGTTTTGGCTCTTGTGAAGGCGATCGCAAAGCCATAGAGCAATCTACAGGAATTGTTTGAGGAGAACTATGATTAGGGGTGATCGCCAAGTTGTGGAAGGCGATCGCTAACAAAACTGCCAACAGGTGAATCAGTGTTAAATGTAGGCTTTGATGCGGGTTGCAGTTTAACTCCTGCTCTAGAGGAACAATCATCTTTGGCGTTGGGCCTAACTCCAGCAACTGACCAGCGTTGGGGTAAAGGAGCACAAGTGTGCTTTAGTACTGCGTCCTGCTCGTTGGGGTTACTGCTGGTTGCGGCCACGCCAAAAGGTCTGTGTTCCGTTGCGCTGGGTGACTCACAGGAGAAGCTGGTAGCTGCCTTACGCCAAGATTTTCCTGCGGCTAACATTCATTCAGATGATTCACATCTGCAAGCTTGGAGTGCATCCCTTCTGAGACACTTAGCAGGGCAGGAACCGCGCCTAGATTTACCTTTGGATATCCCAGCCACAGCGTTTCAGTGGCGCGTTTGGCAGATTCTGCGTTCCATTAACTACGGTGACACTCGCTCCTACTCACAAGTGGCCGAAATGATGGGGCAACCACAAGCAGTGCGGGCAGTGGCGCGGGCTTGTGCAACTAATCCGGTAGCGCTAGTAGTGCCATGCCATCGAGTGGTGCGAAGTGATGGTTCGCTGGGTGGTTTTCGTTGGGGCTTAGAACGTAAACAGGCGTTGCTGGCTCAAGAACGTCAGTATTTGTAGCGCTCAGAATTTTCTTAGTTGTCACTGCTGGAGTGAGTCATCCACAGGATCTTTTGAGGCTCACTATAATAGGGGCGATCGCACTCAAGGCTGGTCGTAGCCAATAAAATTTTGAAAAGCTCCTATTTACAAATCTGGCAATCACTGGTGCTAGGGGTTATCGTTTCCGTTTTAGTCTTGGTCAGTTTCAATTCTTTTATTGTCATCAATCCTGGTGAAGCAGGAGTACTGAGCATTTTGGGTAAGGCCAAAGATGGGGTACTCGAAGAAGGATTGCACTTCAAACCGCCGCTGGTTTCCCAAGTGGCGATCTACGATTTGACTGTGCAGAAATTTGAAGTGCCTGCCCAAAGCTCCACTCGAGATCTGCAAGACTTATCGGCCCGCTTTGCCATCAACTTTCGGATTGATCCAGCCGAAGTAGTAGAGATTCGGCGTAAGCAAGGCACCTTGGCAAACATTGTCTCCAAAATCATTGCGCCGCAAACTCAAGAATCCTTCAAGATTGCGGCAGCGAGAAGAACAGTCGAAGAAGCTATTACCAAGCGCAATGACCTCAAAGAAGACTTCGACACAGCCCTGGGTCAGCGATTGGAAAAGTACGGCATTTTGGTGATCGATACGAGCGTAGTAGATCTTACCTTCTCGCCAGAGTTTGCCAGAGCCGTAGAGGAAAAGCAGATCGCGGAGCAACGGGCACAGCGAGCCGTATATGTGGCGCAAGAAGCCGAGCAAGAAGCCCAAGCAGACATTAACCGAGCGCGAGGCAGAGCGGAAGCCCAACGCCTACTAGCCGAAACCCTCAAAGCCGAGGGAGGCCAACTCGTGCTTCAAAAAGAAGCGATCGAAGCTTGGCGACAGGGTGGCTCTCAAATGCCTGAAGTGTTAGTCATGGGTGACAAGGGAAATAACGTCCCTTTCTTGTTCAACCTAGGTAATTTACAGCAAGCACCCAAACTTAGATCGGAAGGCACTTAGCGCCTAAAAATGGTCTGTAGCGTGTTCGTCAGTTCCTCGTGCGTGTAAGGCTGATTGAGCACGGCCTTAATATTGCTTCTTAGCTCAGTACTGACGAGATCAGGGAGTGGCTTGTCAGTACTGACAACAACCCAAACCTGCGAGTTGATTTTGTGCAATGCCTGAATCACGGTGGGGCCATCAAGTTCTGGAACGGCCATGTCGATCACCACTAAGCAAACCTCAGACCAGTGATGAGCGTAAAGGGCGATCGCTTCTATGCCATCACCTGCCGTTAAAACCTGATAACCACAACTCTCTAGCAGCGTTTTGCTCAGCTCACGAGTATCCGAATTGCCCTCGACAATTAGAATTAAGCTACTTTCGGTGCTGAGCAAGGGTGAATTATTGCCGGGGGTAGGACGAGGAATGCCAGGCAAATACACCTTGAATTGTGACCCTTTACCGACAGCACTGGATACATCTACGGCTCCTCCATGCCCTTTGATAATGCCTACTACCGTTGATAACCCTAAGCCTGTGCCTTGACCAAAGGCTTTGGTGGTGAAGAAGGGGTCAAAAATACGGTGGAGGTTTTCTCCAGAAATCCCTAGCCCCGTATCAGCCACCGTAACCACCACATAGGGACCAGGCTTAGAGACTGGGTGTGCCCAAATATTACTCGGATCAATCCAGAGGTTGTCTGCAACTAGGCGAAGAATCCCACCGTTAGGCATGGCATCTTGAGCGTTATCACAGAGACAGATTAGGGCTTGATGCAGTTGCTCAGTGTCTCCCGTAATCAGCCAAAGGTCTGTAACCGCTAGGTTAGTCCGAATTAGGATATTCCGGGGAAACTGTTGTTTAAGAGTTTGCTCAACCCCTGAAATTAATTGGTTCACGTCAATGGTTCGCTTTTCGCCCTCAATTCCCCGGACGAAATCCAGTACCTGTTGCAGCAAACTAGCACTCCGTTTGGCATTCTTCTCTAACATCACCAGGAGTTGTTGGCTCTGTTCATCTTGCAGCTTTTGAGAGAGCAGTTGGACTGCCATCAAAATGGGTGCGAGCGCATTGTTGAGATCATGGGCCAGTCCCTTAGTCACGGTGCTGATGCCCTCGAAGCGCTGAGTCCGTAAGCGTTGATTCTCTGCTTGTTTTCTCTGCGTGATGTCAGTATTGACGATCAAGATTGATTTAGGGATCTGGTTTTGCCGAATTAGAGACCAACGACTCTCAACCGTCACCTGCCTGCCGTCTTTTGTGCGTTGACACAACTCACCTTGCCACTCTCCCTGTTGATTCACCGCTTTTTGAGCAGATTGGAGGCTTGGACCCAGTTCGTCAAATAGCAATTCATCCAGGTAATGTCCGATCGCTTCATTGGCTGCCCAACCAAACAAGCGAGTTGCACCACTGTTCCAAAAGAGAATGCGGTTTTCTAGATCTAAAACCAGAATGGCATCCTGGGAATGGTTAAAGAGCAACGCATGTTCGCGAATTTGTTCTTCCGTTTGCTCGCGCTCGGTAATGTCTGTTTGGAGGCCAACAAAGTAAAGTAGCTCACCGCCCTTGGTACACACTGGAGAAATTCTGAGTTGATTCCAGAAAGGCTGGCCATCTTTGCGGTAGTTCAGGATTGTGGTTTGGATCTCTCGGCGTTGTGCGATCGCCTGACGAATCTGAGCGACTGTGTGGGGGTCAGTAGCTTCGCCTTGCAAAAAGCGGCAGTTACGACCCAAAGCTTCTGTGGCAGAGTAGCCCGTAATTCGAGAGAAAGCAGGATTGGTGTAAATAATTGGATTATCGCTCTGGTTAGGATCGCTCAATAAGATGCCATCCGAGGCAGAGTTGATCGCCTGAGCAAAGTTGACATTGGCGATCGCCATTGCCGCCTCTCTATCCGCTTCCGCCGCGTTGGTTGCTTGGGGTTGCATCCAGCCCGCCCCGCCTAACAACTCCTGCTGAACTCTTAGCCAATAAGTATTGAAAAAATCTGCTAGCCGAGGCTCTTGCTCAACCAAAGTCGCAAAATTTTCTTGAAAGCGTCTGTCAGCTTCATAGGTGACATCCGGGTGAGCTTTCATCCATTCATGGCTAGTCTTAATGTAAGCGATGAAGGTGACAAGATAGTGATAATTCTCATTGCCTAAAAGCTGGCGCAGCTCTCGACGGCAATCTTCGGCACGGTCTGCTTGTAACGCGATAAAGATGGCACAGCACAAAAGACTTTCACTTAGAGTTGAACTCAACTCTGAGAAAAGCTGCGCTACGTTTGCTTGTGCCGCTAGCCGATCTAGATGGCGATCGATCTCTTGTTGGTTGGGAGGCGCTAATTCAAGAAAAGCTAGAATTTCTGGCGCTTGCATACCCAGTGCATAAAGTGAGCAACTGTGGCAGATGAGGCAATAGGGAACTGGACAGAAGCGGGAAAGATAACCTGAAAGTTTTTCCTTAAATAATGCGGGCAAGGGATTTTCAAGATAGGCTGCTAGAGTTTGCTGCCAAAGGTTTTCTAAGATTGCTGGAGTTGCTAACGCAGGTGAGAAAAAAGGTGGAACAAATCCAAACTTCTCCTCAATTTCTGTAGAAATTTCTGTACTAGTGCGCATGAATGAGATCAAGTTTAATGAAATAAGTTTTAAAATTAGCTAAACGAATATTTAGGTAGGCTCAAACATCTAACCTGCCGTTCAGGTCGGTTCTAAATCAGGATAACGAATACCTAAACAACTTGTACCAGTAAACAGTCCTGAGAAAAGGTGCCCCTGTATGTTTAGCTTGTTTAGCGCCCTAACTTTTGTCGCATTTTCTGCCGTACTTGAATGGCGTCTGGATAATCTGGCTTGATTTGGATGGCTTTATCAATCGAGGTCACCGCTTCATCAAAGCGCTGCAAGCTCCAAAGCGCTACACCGCGATTATTCCAAGCTTCAGCTAAGTCAGGTTTCAATGTGGTGGCTTGGTCATAGGCTGCAACTGCTTCATCAGGCCGATCTAGGAGCAGTAGTGCCGATCCTTTGTTGCTCCAAGCTTCTGCAAAGTTGGGTTTCAGGGCGATCGCTTGGTCATAGAGGGCGATCGCTTCCGAATGGCGCTTGAGCTGATCTAAAGCATAACCCTTACTCCACAAAGCTTCTGGAGATTTAGGATTACTTGCTAGCGCTTTGTCACAAGCAGTAATGGCTTCTCCGGGCCGCTGCAATTGGTTCAAGCTGTAGCAACGACCCCATTGGGCAGCGGCGTTGGTTGGGTCTTGGGCGATCGCTTGGTCGTAAAGAGCCAAAGCTTTCTCTGGCTGATTGACGCTGCGCAAACCATCCGCTTGTGCCAAGAGCGGGGCGATCGGAGGTTGAGCGGGGGCGGCACTGGGAGCGGTGGGAATCGGTGCCGCAGCAGGGGTTGGGGATGCGGTTTGAGGAGCGGTGGCTTGAGCAGAGGGGGCTGGAGTCGCAGCAGGAGTGGGATTGGCGGAGGGAGAGGAAGCAGGTTGGGCAGTGGTGGCTGAAGTAGAGGCGGTCTGTGTAGCAGGCTTAGCGGTAAATAAAGCTTTGGCAACCAAGAAAGTCGCAGTGATCGCCACTAAAACTGCCAAAATCGCTTTAGGCTTCACGCTTTGGCTCTGGGTGGCACTCGGTAAAACAGCCGTAGGTATGGAACTTCTAGCCGAGGGAGAAGGTTGTGTCTCTGGGAGTGCTGTAGTCGAAGGTAGCGGATTACTCGCAGCATGAACAGGCTGATTCGCAGGCGGACCTGCTACAGCCAGGGTAGGAGCGGTGACTGTAGGGGGTGTCGATTGAGCTGGGATGGCAATTGTATCTACATCTGTATTTACATCTGCTGTATTTTCAGCGATCGGGTTAGGGGGGACAGAGACAGCGATCGCGGCTAATAATTCAGCAGGTAAAGCTTGTAACGCGGCCAAGGCATCACTTGCAGTCGTGTAGCGGGCCCGGAAATCGTATCGCACCATGCGATCGAGAAGGTCTGCTAACTCAGGAGTCGCATGAGTAGCACGGTCACGCCATTGGATTTCTCCAGTTTTAACGTCTTCACTGAGATGTCGAGGATGAACCCCTGTGAGCGCTTGAATGCCGATCATCCCGACTGCATAAAGGTCGCTACTGAAGCGAGGGTTGCCGCCCAGTTGCTCGTTGGGCATGTAGCCCTGAGTGCCAATCGAAATGGTGAGATTCGTATGTCCAGACTTCGCAGTGACAATTTGGGTACTCACCTGTTTCACGGCACCAAAATCAATCAGCACGATTTTGCCATCCTGACGGCGACGCATCAGATTAGGTGGCTTAATGTCGCGGTGAATCACATGCTGCTCATGCACAAAGGCAAGCGCGTGCAAAATATCTTGCAACAATGCCAAGACTCGCGCTTCGGGCCAAGGCTGTCCAGCAATTAGCTCCTCGGAAAGGGATGCCCCATCAATAAACTCTTGCACCAGATAGAACTCTTGGTCTTCCTCGAAGTGAGCCATGAGCCGAGGAATTTGGTCATGACTACCGAGCTGGTAGAGCACTTTGGCCTCGGTATCAAATAAGCGCCTGGCAGTTTGCAGGCTGCTGGCATCGGTGACTTGAGGTTTCAATTGCTTGACCACGCAGCAAGGATGGTCGGGCAAATGCATATCTTCTGCCAGAAACGTCTGCCCAAAACCTCCCGCTCCCAGCTTGCTCAGGACTTTATAACGTCCGCCGAGGGGTTTGTCAGGGTTCGGTGATTGCAGTAACCGTAAAAGATTTAAGCCCATGCTATGCCCTGTGCCTCAAAGTCGTTGCTACTAACCTGCCGCTAGTAAATTGAAAGTTTTCTACGGAAAAAGTTTCAATCGAGTTACCCATGCTTAGTTCACTGGGCAATGATCGCTTTCCAGTTCCAATGCGCATTTCAGGCTCGATGGTTTATCATACCGACGGTAATCAAGTAGTATTCCACCCGTTAGCTTTGTTGATTTGGGTTGTTTGCGGTGGGCTTTGCCTAGTCCAACAACCCCACAAATCCAAGGTGGTGAAGTAGTAGGAACTAGCTGCTAGAAGGCGTGCCATGTCTACTGATGAGTCTGTGTATGTACAACTAGTTTGGGAAGACACAGCAAGTGGAGAGGTGCAGCAACCATTGCTCGCTGCGCCGATCGCAATTGGTCGAGAACGGGACCAAATGCCAGAAAATCTGGGCGACAAACCAATCTCCCATCTAGAGTTAGCCCACAAAGAAGTTTCGCGCTTTCACACCCTGATCACAGTCGCGAACTCTCAGCTTTATATCACCGATCGCAGTGCTAACGGTACCTTTCTGAATGGTCGGGCGATTCGTCCCGGCAGTCATCCATTTTCTAGTAAAGATACCATTCGCATCGGACCCTACAAAATTATCGCTACGGTCATGGGGGAAGGTGACCCCAATGCCACCGCTCTGAACCGAGAGCGCACTCATTTTGACCAACAGCCCAGCGCTCTGCACAAAAACACGATGGTAATTTGGCTGATCGGCGGTATTGTGCTGTTGTTGATGGGAGTAGGAGCTTGGGGCTTAGTTAGCACGTTGCTAGAGCGATCGCGGCCTCAAGTCCCAGAAACCCCTGCCCCCACTCGTCCTGCTCCTAATTCGTGAGGATTCTCTGATGACTGCTCCGAAGCCTACGTTTTGCCGCCTGCGATCGCATGACTCAAGGCTGCAACGAGCGTGGCAAGGATGGCGGCGACGGCTTTTATGGCACGATGGGCGATCGCGGCGGGTGCAACGGCGCTGGGGTTGGCTGTGGTTAGGGTTGCTAACCTGTTGGCTAACGCTCTGGCTCACATTCATCCCCAGCTCAGGGTTGGCTCAGACTAGCTCCAGTAATCGAGCTGCCCAATCCCCTGTGGTGCTCGATGGTCGGGTGTTGTTTCAAGTTGGTAATTTTGGCAATTTCACTGCCTTAGAGCGGGCAGCGATTGTCAATGCAGCGCTAGAGCAGGAAGTGCGCTCTCCTCAACCCGCCGTGATTGAGGTAGCCGAAGAAAATCAACAAACTATTATTCGCAGCCAACCCAACGATCGCACCTTGCTTACCGTCACCGAGCGGGATGTGTTGCAAGGCACGAACCCAGTTAGTCAAGGCCGATTTTGGAGTCGTTTGATTGAGGCGGCAGTACGGCAAGGCCAGCTAGAGCGTGGTTCTGCTTATTTTCAGCAAGCTTTGGTATTTAGCTCAGTTGTGTTGTTAGGCGCGATCGCCATCCAGCTAATTTTATGGGTGGGTGAACGTTTCTTAGTCCGACAGTTAGCTCGGCATCTAGGGCATCCTGCTTCGTCTCTCCATCCTTGGGAGCAGCCTGCTAAATTGTTGCTGCACTTAGCCTTAATCGGCTTGCAAGCAGGGCTTTGGACTGCGGTGGCCTGGTACGTGACAGATCTCTTTCCCGAAGCTCGCAGTTGGCGCTATCGTCTGTTCAACTTCTTGACCGTGCCTGTGGTCAGCTTAGGCGAGAGTAACTATTCAGCGCTGCAACTGTTGTTGCTCCTAGCCTTTACATCAGGATTGTGGTTTGCTGTCAGCGGCCTAACTCGCCTGTTTCGGTTCTACGTCCTCGCTCGGACGGGCGCTGAACCGCGAGTGCAAGAACTGCTAGCTGTCTTAACCCAGTACGTCATGACCTTCTTAGGCTTGATTGTGCTGTTGCAAATCTGGGGTTTAGATGTCCGTTCTTTAGCCATTCTGGCCAGCGTCCTGGGGGTGGGGATTGGCTTCGGCGTTCAGAACATCACCAACAACTTCATCAGTGGTCTGATCATCACGTTAGAGCGACCGATCCAAGTCGGCGATCTGATTAAAGTCAATGAGCTATTGGGCACGGTGAAACGGATTGGGGCCCGGAGCACAGAGATTAGTACCTTCGACCAAGTAACGATTATTGTGCCCAACTCTCGTTTCTTGGAGAGTGAGGTAATCAATTGGAGCCACGGTGATCCAGTTTCGCGATTGAAGCTGGCTGTAGGAGTTGCCTACGGCTCAGACATCGAGCAGGTTCAGGCAGCGCTCTTGGAGGCGGCCAAGAGCCATCCCGAGGTGTTGGTGAAACCGCAACCCGAAGTTTGGTTCCAAGGCTTTGGCGACAATTCTTTGAACTTTGAGTTGCTGGTGTGGACTGGAGAGCCGAAAAAACAGTTTCGAGTCAAAAGCGATATTTACTACCGCATTGAAGCTTCGCTGCGCCGCAATGAGATTGAAATTCCGTTTCCGCAGCGAGATCTGCATGTGCGATCGCCCGAACTCAAGCAGTTGTTGGCCTCGTTGCAACCACCGCCGTTCCCGTCCTGGAAACCCCAGCGATCAATATCAAACGGAAATAAATCTAGCGATCGCCCCATTTCCACTTTGCCTGAATCTCCCGATGGATTTGCTGGAGCTGCTGTCACCATGCTCGCCCTTGACGACTCCAGCCACTCAGATCTGGACACCTTAATCACAACGATGCGAGGGCCAGCAGGGCTCAAAATTCAAGACCGCCGTTATCGCCTGAATCTTTATCCTGCCTGCTTTACGGGGGCCGAAGCGGTGGAGTGGTTTGTGCAAACCCAAAACTGTACCCGTGAGGCAGCGATTCAACTAGGCCAGAGCTTGATCGAGCAAGGCGTGATTCACCACGTCTTAGATGAGCGTCCGTTTGAAGATGGCTATGTTTTCTATCGCTTTTATGCCGATGAAGAAAATGCCAATGCGGAGAATGCTGATGGAGAGAATACCGATGAGACAGAAATCAGCGATCGTTGAGTCGTTTATCCACTAAGAACCAGGATGTCTAAACCCTTAGTTTTGCTGGATCACGATGGAGGCGTTGATGATTATCTGTCAACGCTGCTACTGATGACGATGGGGCACCTACACCCTCTAGGAGTCGTGGTGACACCAGCCGATTGCTACATTCAGCCTGCCGTTAGTGCTACGCGCAAAATTATCGATCTGGCGGGTCGGGAGGAAGTTCCGGTGGCAGTCAGTACAGTCCGAGGCATCAATCCCTTTCCCCGCCTCTATCGGCGAGATTCGTGGGTTGTAGATCACTTGCCCATTTTGAATGAGGCAGGAACCATTCAAACGCCTTTAGTCCCTGAGTCCGGACAAGACTTTATGGTGCGATCGCTGAGGGAGGCTCCAGAACCAGTAACGCTGTTGGTCACAGGGCCATTAACTACAGTCGCGATCGCCCTAGATACTGCCCCAGACATCGAAGCCAAAATCAAGGAGATTGTCTGGATGGGCGGTGCGGTGCAGGTGCCAGGTAATGTAGAGAAATCGATCGAACCGGGTCAGGACAGCTCAGCCGAATGGAATGCTTACTGGGACCCTATCGCTGTCGATCGCGTTTGGCGCAGCAATATTCCCATCGTGCTGTGCTCCCTAGACATCACCAATCAAGTGCCTGTCACCTCAGAGTTTGCTCACCGTCTCGCCAAGCAACGCAAATATCGACTCTCCGACTTCGCTGGGCAATGCTACGCCTTAGTGATTCCGCAGGATTACTACTTCTGGGATGTCCTCGCGACAGCTTATCTGGCTCATCCAGAATTCTATGAGCTGCAAGAAGTCGAAACGGCGATCGCCACCACCGGACCCAGCCAAGGCCGCACCCAACTATCCCCCGGAGGCCGCAAAATCCGCATGATGACTCAAGTTGATCGCGATCGCTTCTACACTTACATCCTCCAGCAGTGGTCCCGCTAGTCTAGTGAGCCAGCAAGTTGGGTAAGCCAGCAATTAGATGCTGAGACAGCTACGTAGGCTAGCGGCAAAAGCTTCAAGGCTAAAATTTCATCAAACCGGAAATAGAGATGAAGATTCAGCAAAGTTAAGGGAAATTACTGAGCTTCTGAGAGTGAGACTTCTATATTGAGGGCAGGCTAATACCTTTCTAGGAATCATACAAACATAGCTGAGGTTTCTCAGCTTGTCCTTCTAGGTAATAGTTTCAGGGTTTAAGTCCCAGAGCCATACTTGCTTGCAAGTGCAGTTCTGTCATTCCAGATGCCATTCACCGTGCTAGGACTATGACTGATCAAAAACTAAGCAGAACAGTAGTACTTCAACCTCAGGGCCGTTTAGACCTTGAGGGTAGTGTAGCTCTACAACGCCAAATCGCGGCGATCGCATCCGAGCGTCATAGCTGCTGGATACTCGATCTGACCGACGTTGAATTTATTGACAGTTCTGGATTAGTGGCATTAATTACCGGACTCAACACTGCAAACGAGTGTAATTGCCGCCTGATTATTTGTAATTTGCAGGCTTCGGTGAAGCTGATCCTTGAAATCACTCAGCTCGACCAAGTCTTCGAGATTGTGGAAGAAATTGAAACTTTATTTGCTGAACTGCCCCCGGTGATGAAGTTAGTTGCGGCAAAAGCAGCGCCGTCTAAGACTTCTGGGCCTGTAGCAGCTTAAGTCACTTCACCGCTATAGATTTGGTATCGGGCTGAAGCGGGCACGACTAAATCTAGGATGGGTTGACCTGTAAGGCAGCGCCAATGGCAGGCAAATAGGTCAGGAGTTTGCACACCCAAACTCGCGATCGCAGGTGCGGCTGGAAACGGCCAAAGTCGATCAAAGCAAATTGCTTGCCCCTGAAACCCAAACTGGAGCAGGTAGGTAGCCGGGGGAGCAGATAACATCTGCAAGAGCCGATAGCCTAGCTCATAGAGTAGTTGCCGCCAAGCGTCAGACAAATGGCACGGTTGAGAATAGCCAAGTGGAGGAGTATTGAAGGATTCCTCAAAAACTTGTTCGTTCGTTAGGGTAATGGCCTCCCCATAAAGGGGGCCTTTCTTTGTGTAGACAATAGGTAGCCAATAGCCACCTTGCCCTATAGAGCATCCCAATTGCTGCTCTACCAGTTGCTGTAAACCGTCAACATCTCGGCACTGCTGGTAAATGGTTTGTCTTGCCCAAGCAAAAGTATTCGGTAAATTAAGAGTTAACGGGCACAACAGTAGAGACTCAGATTCTGTAGCTTCCACACCTACATCTGGTAACAAAGCATTAACAATGGCTTCTAGCTGTAGTAGCTGAGTCACTGAGCAAACTTGAATGTTGTGAATGACCGAAATAGACTGAGCCGAGTTGTCAAGATGAGATCGGCTTGTAGATGACCCTGTCGCTTCAGTTAAAATGGCTCGCTTTAAGGCCGCAACCATTCTTGCAGTGGTAGACGGAGATGTAACTGGTTGCCTAGACGCATCAATTTCAGCATCTACTACAATCACAACCTCACGCATTAGCCAAAGTTGGGCAAAGTAGCAGAACCTGGTCGAGGAAAGCTAGGCAAATCCAAACCGGAGGCACGACGAGTTCTCACTGCTAAGCGATAGCTAACGCTTTGCAACTCAGCGTGAAGTTGGCGGTTTTCTCGTTGCAGCATCGCCAGCTTTTCCTTCACAGGAGCAATGCGCTCAGCAAACTTTTCTCGGTAAACTCGCGGGAGTTCCTGCACCACTTGCTCCAACATACGGCTGCGATCGGTCAGTTCTTGCACCGACTGCCGTAACTGATAAATCTCTGTATCCCGTGATGTGATCTGTTCTTGGTAGAACGTAACTTGCTGCTCTACACCCTGTAATTGCTCACGTAAGGCCCGAATCTCAGTCATATGACGCTCAGAGGCCTCTGGGCTTGGCATAAAGCCTGTATTGCCCTTTACCAACCGGAACAGTTCCTGAGACAACTGCTGCACCAGTTGGTCTCTCATCTGCAATTCTTCACGCAGATGAGCCACTTCTGCTTGCACTTCTTGAAAATTGCCTGTATCCATCGGGGTCACGTTTTTGCAGCTCCAACTAAGTTGTCTTGCCAAATACGAGGACTCGACTGCCGCCGAATGTCTCGCCAAATTGCTGTTGCAGCTAATGTACCATCTGCGACCGCAATTGACACCTGATTCAATCCTTCCTTTAAGTCCCCCACGGCAAAAACGCGAGGGTGGGTAGTGCGGCACATGGAGTCAGTTTTGAGATTGCCACCATTCCACTCCAAATCCAAGTTTTTCAGGTACTCACTTTGGTAATGGGAACCCATCGCAATCAGGCCTGTCTCAAGTTCAATCACTGAACCATTAGACAACTCAACCCCATTCATTTCGTGGTCATGTCCCAGAAAGCGTTGAATGGGAGTTTCAATCAAAGGGTAGCCATGCTCTTGAAGTTTCTGACGCATTTCTGGACTCACGTCAAACAAGCCCTGCGTAAAGACGCTGATGTAGGGAGTAAACCAATTTAAGACAAAAGCGGTGTTGATGGCCGCTTCTGAAGCGACGAAGAGACCACATTTCTTATCAGCCATTTCGTAGCCATCGCAAATCATACAGACGTGCAGGTTGTAGCCCGCGTAGTCAAATACATTCTGCATGTCTTCAAATTTGGGCAAATGGTCAATAATGCCGCTCGCAGCAATCAGGTACTTGGAACGAAATACGGGGTAGACGCTGTCTTTCTTGCCAACCTTGACTTTGACAGCAAAGGTGTCGCCTTCATCCTGAAGGTCTTCAACGTAACCCGCTAAGTAATCACCTTCTAGAGATAGCAGGTGCTCTTGCCCTTGCTGTAGCAATGTTCTGCCTGGTGTGGTGGGTGGCAAACCTAAGTAATTGCGGAGGTCTTGCATCCAGAAGGAACGACCTCGGCCTTTCTCAATCACCAGACAAGAGAGGCGATAGCGTTGTAAGTAGATTGCTGCGGAAAGGCCACCTACCCCGCCTCCGACGATGATGACGTCATAAACGTGATCTAGCTTTTGATCTAAATTTTTTTTGGAAAGCTTCATCGGCCTACTCAGTGATCTAGAGACATTAGCGACTGCCTTATAGCCAGTCTAATTCAAAGCTTGGGTAGATATGGGAAAAGACTAGAGAGTCAATGATGTCCAACTCTCCAGTCTTTATTTATGACTTGAACCCGATTTGATGATTAGGCTCTCAGCTTAGGTGGGTATAAGCTGCTAAATCTGTCATTACTACGCTTCAGCTTCTTCAGCGGGAGCTGCTTCAGCTGTTACTTCTTGCTTAACGGTGAGATAGCGAACTACTTCTTCGCTCAAACGCATGGCTCTCTCTAGAACTGCGATCGCGCCACCGGGGCCACTGTAGTTCATTTGCACGTAAACACCTTCACGCTGTTTTTTGATTTCGTAGGCGAGGCGGCGCTTACCACGATGCTGAGTTTCCAGTAGCTCGGCACCTTGCTCCCGTAAAATATTCTGATACTTGCTGATTGCCTGATCGGTTAGCTCTTCGCCCAAGTCAGGACGCAAAATATACATTGTCTCGTAAATGTAGCTCATGCCAAAAATCTCCTTGTGGACTGTCAGGCTTCCTCAAACTGCTCCGAAAGGGCAACTAAAGAAGCAAGGAAGGGTGAGCAACTGCTGTATAAACTTATGACGCAAAGGTCAAGCTTGACGAGCAGGTGCCATAAAATACGTGAGTGCGTTGAATGCACAATCATCCATTATCTCAGACTTGGGCCAGAATGTTGAATAGTTGCTCAGCAATTTGTGTTAAAAGCCGTCCTGAGGTTGAATAGTTAACCAAGCTGGCTTGCTTTAATAAACACTCAGGGATTACACAGCGGGGTACAAGTCACTCCTATGGCACAGCGCTATGTCCGAGTTCAAACACCTGAAGGCCAAATTTACTACGGCTTGTTGCAGCTAAACCGAGGCGTGCAGGTGCTAGATGCACCTCCCTGGTTAAAGGGGCAACCCACTGATCTAGAGCTAAAGCCAGACAGCTATCAGCTTTTAGCGCCTTGTGCCCCTTCTAAAATTGTGGCGGTAGGCAAGAATTACGCTAAACATGCAGCCGAAATGGGAGGGGAAGTTCCGCAAGAACCTCTACTGTTCTTAAAGCCCCCAACGGCTGTTACCGCAGCGGGGACAGAAATCAACTACCCTTCCCAAACTGAAAGAGTGGATTACGAAGGAGAGTTGGCCGTTGTCATTGGGGAGCGCTGCGTAGACTGCACCCCGGAGCAAGCCCAGAGCAAAATCTGGGGTTATACCATTGCTAACGATGTCACTGCTAGAGACTTGCAACGCCGAGACAGTCAATGGACAAGGGCAAAAGGGTTTGATACGTTTTGTCCTCTGGGTCCCTGGATTGTCCGGGAACTGAGTCCAGGAGCAAGGCTGCAAACCATTGTGAATGAAAACCCAGAACCTGCCCAATCGGCTTTGATTGAGCAGATGGTTTTTACTCCCGATGTACTGGTGTCTTACATCAGCCAGATCATGACGTTGCTTCCAGGCGATGTGGTGCTAACCGGAACCCCAGAAGGAGTCGGACCGCTGCAAGTAGGCGATCGCGTGCGGGTAGAAATTGAAGGTATTGGTAGCCTTGACAACTGGGTAGTCGCGCGGAAAGCGGCACGTTTGTAGTTGCGAAGCTATAAGCAAGTAAGCACGGCAGCTAATAGCAGGTTAAACCCTAGGTCTTAACGCACCTGCATATACACCGCGTCTGAAATAGTGGGAATTTCGGCATAACGTCCGAATAGGGATTGAGCGACTGCGTAAACAAAGGCAGCTAAAACACCCAAGAAGACAACGTTATATAGCGTTTCTACAATTAGAGTGACTGGGATAGCTCTCACTAAGAACGGTAATACTAGACTACAAAGCATTAAAACAATATCTATCAAAATAGCCTGCATGGTATTGAAGCGAATGAAGTGATTAATTCGCTCGTTTCTAACCACGAGGAAAAACAAGGCAAAGAAAACAATGAGACCTGCAAAGGGAACGGTTTGATAGATTTGAACAATTGGCAAGATGGGCAGGAAAATCAGCTGGAGGACGGGAAATTGGCTGAACAAAAACTCACCAAATCGCAATCCATCAATGAGCGGAAGTAGGTAAGGTAAAGCTGCAAAAATGCGATCAGGAACACTGGTTGATCCGCGCCAAGTCATTGTTTGGCTCCTAAGAGTTGTCGGATAATGATTACTAAGCTCAGGATAACGCAACTCCAATCTCTGACTGGTGCCGTCTGAGCTAAAACTCAACGCCTCAAGGTTCAGATGCGCGGGCTGAAGTGAAAACTGAATCTGGTAGGCGGGCGATCGCAACTAGCTGGGCGCATTGGCTAATAGATTGCGCGCTCATTCGATATTAGCGATACGAAAACCCATTTGACATTCGTATTGGTCTGGTTGGCTCTCGCTCAGTTTATGAATCGCGTGACCACAGCGCAGCCGTCCCTGATTCCAACGAGGTTGGCCGCTGCGATCTGCTAAAAGGCAACTTTGGCAAACTTGCTGAGGGGAGAGTAATTGATCACCTATCAAGATGACTAGCATTCGCTACCTCCGGTGGTTCCCCGATCCCACTGCCTGTATTTTAAGTCGTCACCAGGGGAAATGAGAGTAAAGCATACAGAGCTTAATCTGAAGTTTAGTCTCCTCACTTTTAGCTAGTAGTGTTCTTGGCATCACTTTGCCAAAACTTCTTGATCCCTCACTTCATACCCTGCGATCGCTAACGCCTTAAGTCGGATCAAGCGTTGGTAACTAATAAACTGCCTTTCTCACTCTGTCCTTCGGAGTTATGATTATTGATTCAGGAAAAAATTGCCAAAGCTGGCACCATAGTAATTACTACTGAAGGGTAGCCAACCTGAGCTTGCAGCCGTTCTGACATTACTTTCACTAGGGGTTCGCTCTGTGACTCAAACTAATTTAGACTTCCTAGCCAACAATGATCCCGACATTGCTGATTTAGTCCAGCAAGAACTACAGCGCCAGCGTGATCACTTAGAGCTGATTGCGAGTGAAAACTTTACCTCTGCCGCCGTGCTAGCAGCTCAAGGTTCAGTGCTAACCAATAAGTACGCCGAGGGTTTGCCCCAAAAACGTTACTACGGTGGTTGTGAATATGTAGACCAGATCGAGCAACTCGCGATCGATCGCATCAAGCAACTCTTTGGTGCCGCCCACGCCAATGTCCAACCCCACTCAGGGGCGCAAGCCAATTTTGCTGTTTTCTTGGCTCTGCTAGAACCAGGCGACACCATTATGGGCATGGATTTGTCTCACGGTGGCCACTTAACCCACGGCTCTCCGGTCAACGTTTCTGGCAAGTGGTTCAAAGTTTGTCATTACGGCGTCAGCCAAGAAACTGAGCAACTGGACTACGACCAAATCCGCGAGTTAGCACTCCAGCATCGGCCTAAATTAATTGTCTGTGGCTACTCCGCTTATCCTCGGATTATCCAGTTCGATAAATTCCGGGCGATTGCCGATGAGGTTGGCGCTTACCTACTCGCAGACATCGCCCACATTGCTGGATTAGTCGCGACTGGACACCATCCGAATCCCCTGCCTTACTGCGATGTTGTTACCACCACCACCCACAAAACCCTGCGTGGACCCAGAGGTGGATTGATCATGACCCGCGATCCTGAACTCGGCAAAAAGTTTGATAAGGCGGTCTTCCCTGGAACTCAAGGCGGGCCTCTAGAGCATGTGATTGCAGCTAAAGCAGTGGCGTTTGGGGAAGCCCTGAAGCCAGAATTCAAAACTTATTCAGGCCAAGTGATTGAAAATGCTCAAGCTTTGGCTAGCCAGCTACAGCAACGAGGCTTCAAAATTGTTTCAGGTGGCACCGACAACCACCTGATGCTGGTAGATTTGCGCTCGATCGGCATGACTGGCAAAAGAGCAGACCAGTTGGTGAGTGGGGTTAACATCACAGCCAACAAAAATACGGTGCCCTTTGATCCAGAGTCACCGTTTGTCACCAGCGGTCTCAGACTCGGCTCCCCCGCTATGACCACTCGTGGTATGGGAACCACTGAGTTTGCGGAAATTGCCAACATCATTGCCGATCGACTGCTAAATCCTGAAGACGAGGCGATCGCCCAGGCTTGCCGTCAACGAGTCGCTACCTTGTGCGCTGGATTCCCGCTTTATCCGCATCTGAGCATTCCTGTGCCAGTTTTGGCATAGAAATTTATCTTGGCGTCCGGATTTATTCGCCTGTAACTGGCTGAAATATAGTAGACTCTGCCTGACAGTACTTTTGGCTGAACCCTACTCTATTTTCCTGATGCCATACCAGCTCTATCACCTGGTTGCATTTCTCGTCTCCGCCCTCATCGTCCTCTGGAGTACGCCAATTGTTAGAAAAATTGGCCTCAAAAGTGGACGAGTAGACCTCCCTGGCGATCGCAAGGTTCATCAACGACCCATGGTTCGCTTGGGAGGTGTTTCTATTTTCGCAGGCACCCTCGTTGCCTTGCTGATTGTTTGGTGGACGGGCGGATTCGGTCTGCTTCCCCCTGACAAAGAATATGAAGTTTGGGGAGTCACCATTGGTGGTTTGGCCTTTTTCTTAATTGGCTTGACCGATGACCTAATTGGTCTGTCGCCCCTGACCCGCCTAATTGTGCAAGCCGTTGTTGCTGGCTTAGCCTGGAAGGTGGGTGTACAGATTGAATTTCTCTCTATTCCTTTCGACGGTCTAGTTTCTCTACCCGATTGGATCAGCCTACCCATCACCGTAATCTGGCTAGTGGGCATGGCCAATGCAATTAATTGGATTGATGGCTTGGATGGCTTAGCAGCAGGAGTGTCCGGGATTGCTGCCGTAGTCATGCTGGTTGCCAGTTTATTCATGAACCAACCCGCGGCTGCTTTAATTGCAGCGGCCTTAGCAGGAGGTGCTTTGGGCTTTCTGCGCTACAACTTTAATCCTGCTCAGATCTTTATGGGTGATGGGGGAGCCTACTTCATCGGTTTCACCCTCGCTGGGGTAGGTGTCATCGGCTTGGTTAAGAGTGTCACTACTGTCGCGGTCGTGTTGCCCTACCTAATTTTGGCCGTGCCTATTCTGGATATGTCGGCGGTAATTTTAGACCGTCTGCGGAGTGGTAAGTCTCCTTTTGTGGCTGATAAGCGCCATTTGCACCATCGACTGTTGCAAGCAGGACTCTCACATCGCTTAACGGTTTTATTTATTTACTCGTTAACTTTGTGGGTTGGTAGTATTGCCCTGGCTGTTTCTGGTATGCCCAGTGGTATTGCTTATGCCTTCGGTGCGACTGCGCTGCTGAGTTACACCAGTTGGCAAGTACGCAAGCAAGCGCGAGCCCGTTAACCAAATTTGCACCTAGCAGGTTGTGATTGGTGCTCAGGCTGAGCACCAATCACAACTAAAAATAGTGGCTAACTGCTGAAGTTTTATAGAGGAATGTCTATGAGTCTGAGTGCTGAAGTGATTTGTGTTGGCACTGAGCTGCTCTTGGGAGATATTCTGAACACGAACGCGCAATTTTTAGCGCAGCAGTTAGCTCAGCTAGGGATTCCCCACTACTATCAGACTGTAGTGGGAGATAATCCCCTCCGGCTCAAAAAAGTTTTAGCTATTGCCTGTGAGCGATCGCGCCTGATCATCCTCACTGGAGGCTTGGGACCAACACCTGACGACCTCACTATCGAGACGCTAGCCGACTTCTTTGATGTGCCGCTGGTCGAGCATCCAGAAATTCTCGAAGATATTACCCAGAAATATGCGCGTCGGGGGCGGCAGATGTCTCCGAGCAACCGGAAGCAAGCTTTGTTGCCAGAGGGGGCTGAAGTGCTCCCTAATTCCTCAGGCAGTGCTCCAGGAGTCATATGGCAACCCCGCACAGGCCTGACGATTCTCACCTTTCCGGGAGTGCCCTCGGAAATGCAGTTGATGTGGCAAGAAACGGCAGTGCCTTACCTGCGACAACAAGGCTGGGGACAAGAAATTATTCACAGCCGCATGCTGAAATTTTGGGGCATTGCTGAATCAGCCTTGGCTGAAAAAGTTGCACCGTTTCTGGATTTAAGCAATCCCACAGTCGCGCCTTATGCCAATCACGGAGAAGTGAAGTTGCGGATTGCTGCGCGAGCAGAGTCAGAAGCAATAGCACGCCAATTAATCGAACCTGTAGAGCACCAACTGCGCCAAATTGGTGGACTAGACTATTACGGTGCTGATGAAGACAGCTTAGCGTCAGTGGTAGGCGAGCACTTGCAAACTGCTCATGAGACCCTGGGTACAGCTGAGTCATGCACAGGGGGTGGCCTGGGCCAAATGCTTACCAGCATCCCTGGCAGCTCAAATTATTTTATGGGTGGGGTCATTTCCTATGACAACCAAGCCAAGATTTCGCTGCTAGGTGTGAACGCGCAAGACCTAGCACAGCACGGAGCGGTGAGCCATACGATCGCTAAGCAAATGGCCGCTGGGGTGCGATCGCGCTTAGGCACGACTTGGGGACTCAGCATTACAGGCATTGCGGGGCCTGGAGGCGGTACTGCCTCTAAACCTGTTGGCTTAGTCTATATTGGGCTTGCAGGCCCCCAGGATGAAATAGAGAGCTACGAATATCAATTTGGCTCCTTCCGAGGGCGGAGTTGGATTCAACGAATTAGCGCTTGTACTGCCCTGGATCAATTGCGACGTAAGCTTTTGACGCGATCGCTGCTAGAAGACTTAGCTTTTTAAGGATTTGCAATTCTGGCCTTGATCATTTTTGATCATTGGTTATGATCAAGTAAAGAAAACCCTCTGTTAACTTAGCCGCTATTTTTGTCTTTGGAGCAAAAGCTGTAGGCTAACTAGAAGGAGCTACTGGTTTAATGGATTTGATTGACAAAGTCCTAGAAAAGCTAAAAGAGTTAGTTGGTAAGCTAATTGATGCTCTGCTGGGGCCAGAAGCTCAGCCGGAGCCAGAGCCAATTCCAATTCCCGTTAACGATCGTCGTCGTTAATGCCAACTTGTAAAAGTATAGGTTGATGCGCTTGCTAAGCGTTTTAGTTCTGCATGGGCCTAACCTAAATCTCCTGGGACAGCGTGAACCAGGGATCTATGGTCGTGTGACCTTGGATGAAATTAACCGTTCGCTAGAGCAGGAAGGGCAAGCCCTACAAGTCAAGATCTCTACCTTGCAATCAAATCACGAGGGTGCTTTGGTTGATGCCATTCATGCTGCTCAGGGACATCATCAGGGAATTTTAATCAATGCTGGCGCGTATACCCACACAAGTGTGGCCCTACGAGATGCGATCGCCGCAGTTAATCTCCCCACCGTTGAGGTGCATCTCAGTAATATCTATCGGCGCGAAGAGTTTCGATACCATTCCTTTATCGCACCTGTGGCTGTTGGGCAAATTAGTGGTTTTGGCCCTGAAAGCTACCGCTTAGGGCTACATGCCTTAGTACATCATCTTCAGCAGCTACCTGCCACTTGACCTCGAACTCGGTCTGAATGCTAAGTGGCAGTTGCTAACTCAGAAACCTGGATAGCTTAAGCACGTAAGGTAGGGCGATCACCTCGTTGAAACATCGTCCAAGAATCCTTTAGAGCTGTAGGTGCAGGATGCTTGGCATCGTAAACAACGATGACATTGGTGAGTTCACGTCCTGGACGGACCAAAATTTTGCTATGGCTAGCTAGTCCTAGAGAGGAGCCCCCATCTAGATTCATGGCTTCGTAGCAGCCGATCGCTCGCATGATTTTGGCTTCTCGCTCTAAAGATAAGTTAGCCAGAAAGGTAACTAGAACTAATTTTTTGCCGCCGCGGGGGAAACCGATCGCAGCTCGTGACGCCACTCCCAACACGCGCGGATCTCGAAAACCTTCTGATTTGGGGGCCAGCCAAACTTTGCCTTGTCTCAGTAGCCTAGGGCCACTGGTAATCGAAAACCAATGCTCTTGCCAGTCAGGCTTGCCATCCACTCTGGCCGTTACCATTTCTGGTTCATTTCCTGCTCTTAGGCCCAAAGTGGTTCCATAGTTCTCCCACGGGCTGTACTTGAGGAATCGGCCTTCTGCCACCACGTTGCCCATGACTCGCTTCTCTCCGTCAGTGCTAAAGAAGGTGCCATTCGCCACGACTGCTGCATGGGAACGAGCCACGATTCTGCCAAAAGCTTCGTCTCCGTAAGAAACGTGAGCGCTGTTGGCTATAGGAGCCCGATGAGGTAAGCCAATCGTGATGAAAGTTTTGGGGTCAGTTAAGTCGATCGTGGTTTGGTAGAAAGGAATGCCTGCGACTCGACGCCGAATCACACGAGCTGGACGCGCTGCATCCACAGATTCTACTTGGGCAAAGACTTGGGTGAGGGCCGCACCTCCTAACGCTAAAAACGCCCGCCGGGAAAATTGACGGGGTCTATTCGCCTCGTTCTGACTTAACATTTACAACTCCTAAAGCTCCTGATTTAGGGTTCCCGCGACCCCAGCAAGCGATCGATTTCGCTATCAAGACTTAATTCCTTGCAACACATCAAGACTCAGGAGATCGGAGACTAATTTTCGTGAAGCGATCGCGCCTTCTCCTTTCAAGCTCACGCCTGTCATCTCTCGGGGAAACCTGTTATGGTGCAAATTGTTGTGTTTTTGGTTTAGATCGCCGCCGTGGTGGCCTCCGAATTACCCAAAATTAAGTTTTTGCAGCAACCCACTGCCTCTGCTTGGGTCGAGCAAGCTCTGGCTAACTTAGATACGGTTCTGCTCGACCACTCCCACTGTGAACGCAAAGCCGCAGGTGTGGCGCTGAATCTAATGTTTCGCTATCCGTCTAACACCAAGATGGTAAAGGCTCTAACGGCGATCGCCAAAGAAGAGTTAGAACATTTTGAGCAAGTTAATCAAATTCTGGAGCGACGCGGTGTACCGTTAGGGCCTCTGTCTGCCCCGCCTTATGGGGCAGGGTTAAATCAGCAAATTCGTCGCAATGAACCAGAGCGTTTGCTAGATTTTCTACTGGTTTGTGGCTTGATTGAAGCCCGGAGCCACGAGCGTCTGAGCTTGTTAGCGGCTCATGTTCCTGACCCAGAACTCGCGCGATTCTATCGAGTCTTGATGGCTTCAGAAGCAAGACACTATGGAGCCTATTGGGTCTTGGCGACGACCTACTATGAGCGATCGCTGGTGGAGCAACGCTTAGAAGAGTTGGCAACAGTTGAAAGTCAGTTGCTAGCGATGTTACATCCAGAGCCCAGGATTCATAGCTAATGCCAAGGTGCTATCGAGATTTTGTGATTCGGGCTTGGCAACCGCGCGATCGCACTGCTGCGGCTGAAGTGATTCGTGTCGTCTTGGCGGAGTATGGTTTGGGCTGGGAACCGGAAGGAGCCGATCGCGATGTCTTAGAAGTTGAAGCTTGCTATCAAGCAGTGGGCGGTGAATTCTGGGTGGTAGAGCATCAAAATCGAGTCGTAGGGACAGCCGCCTATTCCCCAGTGGAGCGCGGAGAAGCAGCGGTTGAGATTCGCAAAATGTACCTGCTGCCCGAAGTGCGAGGACAAGGACTGGGCAAGTATTTATTGCAGCAATTGGAGCAAGCGATCGCCGCGCAACCGTTCCAAACTATCTGGATCGAGACTGCCAGTGTTCTAGCTGAGGCTGTCAAACTCTACGAAAGCAGTGGTTATCAGCCTGCCACTGGGGTAGAAACTGCCCGGTGCGATCGCGTCTATCTCAAACGGCTCCAAGGCTGCACTAAACGCTGAACTAAGGGCGACCTAGCACGACCCCCCAGAAATAATCCTCAAATGGCCCCTCGTCTGCATCCAGCTTCATCTTTTTAGCCCACGAGTAAATCTCGCAGCTAAAGTGACCGCTATCGTGCTGGAGAAATTGACCTTTCTGGATGACGATATTGCCTACAAGCGTGACCCAGTGGCTAGGATAGGGCAATAATGGTTTTTTATTCTGCAAAAGCCCTTCCGCTGTGATCAAAGCAAACGCTACACCTCCAGCCGCAATCACATCAGCGGCTTCGGTGAGGGCTTCAAACTCCCCAAACAAATAGGTGTGGTCATACTTCACATCGCGGTAGCCGAGAATTTCGCGCACCCAGCCTTTCATTTCCCAAGATTTGGTCATGCCTGACAAATTGCGCATCACATCAGGGGCACCGGGATCAACGGGAAACAGCAAGTTTTCAGAATCGCGTAGGGTGGAAAGCAGCATCCAATCTGCTTGGCCCATGCGGAGGCGACCTTGGCTCTGGCGCAGGCGGCTCGTGGCTTCTACCCGACGAGTTTTGGACTGAAAACTGCCCACTTCATACAAGCTGCGACAAATTTCGACATAACGTACTGGCTGCTTCCGCACAAGTTCAAAGGCGATCGCAGCAGGCCCACAAAACGGCTGACCTCCCTGATTAATTTGAAAAGGGTCAGTAATTCGCGATCGCATTTCCGCCACAACTGTCGCTTTATCCAGGTAAGGCCACATCCCTGGAGCCACGGAGCGCTCAAAGTCTGCGATCGCTTGCTGTGCTTGATCAATCAAGGCCAGATTGGGCAATGGAGCGCCTGTGGGTGGATGAGTCATGGATCGTCTCTGCTTCCTTCTGGAGCGGGGAATATCTTGAAATGTCAAAAAAGCGGGTGTACCGGGTCCTACAGTGCCAGCGTCAGTGATTCCAGCTCAGGCAATTCAAACTATTCACCGCGATACAACAGACGAGACTAAAAAAGCTTTACTATTACTGAATCTACTGAATTTTCTAGTCTTAGCAAAATAAGCTTTGTTGCTTTGATTGCCTGATCCTAGATTGCTTAAACCTCAGCTATTACCATCTGCTTTGATTGCTATCTATCCCGGTAGTTTCGATCCCATTACCTTTGGCCACCTCGACATTATTCAGCGAGGGGCGAGGCTTTTTGACACGGTAATTGTGGCAGTACTACGCAACCCGAATAAAATGCCTCTGTTCACTGTAGAGGAGCGGATTGAGCAAATCCGGCAGGCAACCAGCCATATTTCTAGAGTGCAGGTGGATAGCTTTGATGGATTAGCCGTGACATATGCTCATCTTCGGCAGGCTAAAGTACTGTTGAGGGGCCTCAGGGTACTGTCCGATTTTGAGAAGGAACTCCAGATGGCCCACACAAACAAGACACTTTCGGACCAGATCGAAACAGTTTTTCTAGCAACTTCTAACGAATACAGTTTCCTAAGTAGTAGTCTGGTGAAAGAGATTGCCAAGTTTGGTGGTCCTGTCGATCATCTCGTTCCTAAACATGTTGCCCTAGATATTTACAGCCGATGTTACGCCAAGACTCATCCAGTAGCAGCCCCGACCGTGATGGACCCAATCTCCACGCTGGATCATCCCAAAGCGTAAACTCCTATGGAGATGCTGTGCGGGCAGGCAGCGTAGATATTCAACGAGAGCTGAATCGGCTAGAAGAAATGATTCTAGATAGCCCTCGTATTCCCCTGAGCCGCCGCACGCTTATTGATGAAGAGCAGTTGCTCGACCAACTAGATTTGGTGCGGCTCAACTTACCGACTGCTTTTCGAGATGCAGAAGATTTGCTGCAGCATAAAGATGACATTCTGTTGCAGACTGAGCAATATGCCCAAGAACTCGTAGAAGCAGCAGAACGGCGGGCAGCCCAGATTCTAGATGAGCTAGGCATTATTCGGCAAGCCGAGATGGAAGCCCGACAAATTCGCCAGCGCGTGCAGCAGGAATGTGAAGCCATGCAAGAGCAGACGATGGATGAAATTGACCGCATGCGTCGTCAAGCTCAGCAAGACCTAGACGAAATGCGACGAATGGCGATCGCGGAGTGTGAAGACATCCAAGAAGGTGCAGATGTCTACGCCGATCGCGTCCTAGGCGATATGGAGCAGCAATTGAGCGAAATGGTCCGTATTATTCGCAATGGTCGGCAGCAGTTGCACCCAGAAACCCCTGCCCCGAGGCCGCAAACCCCCAGCAACCCTGCGCCCAATCGACCTGCCACGCCTTCTAACAAAAAGAACTCCTAACGTCAGGTTCTAGTAATCCGTTTCCTGGGTTGTGGAGGTCTAGAATCTGGTCTAGCTATGTCTGTTGATTGGGCTGCTAATGACACAGTAAAAACAAGCTAGAACTGCAACGATTTTAGAAAAATTCATCGTCTGGTTCTTTAGCTTGCATCCTGCTGTCATTCAACTGCTTATGGCCTATTAGTCAGCCTAAGCAGGAGGTTCTTATGCCTTCAGACAAATTTCGATATCAGCTACGCCAGGAAGCAGAGTACTGGCGCAGAGATGGTTTAATTGATGCGACTCAATACCAACAAATTGCTGAGCGTTATCAGTTCAACACTTTAGAAACGGCAGCCCGCAATCGTTTTACGCTGGTTTTGATTGGTCTCGGCAGTATTCTAGTCGGTTTAGCCGTCATTACCTTTGTGGCAGCCAACTGGCAGGAGTGGCCCCGATCCGTCAAGATGACGCTGTTGCTCAGTTTATTCGTAGGCGTCAATACCGCTGGATTTTACCTCTGGCGGCAGCGATACACTTTCGGTACGGAGCGCTGGCAGCAACGGCTCGGCCAAGGCTTACTACTCCTCGGCACTCTAGTTTTAGGCGCAAACTTGGCGCTGATGGCTCAGATGTTTCAGGTAAACGGCCCCAGCCATGAACTGTATTTGGTTTGGGGTTTGGGGGTTATGGCGATGGCCTATAGCCTGCGCCTTACTTCCCTAGGAGTCGTGGCAATTTTGCTACTAGGCTTGGGATACTGGCAAGCATTCTTTAATTGGGGAACGCTAGAACTAGGTAGCATTTGGCTGCGCTGGTTTTTGCAGTACATGCCGCTCTGTATTGCTTTGCTTACCGTTCCTCTCGCTTATTGGTGTCGTTCTCGCGTCATTTTTGCCCTAGGCGCGATCGCAGTGATTTCGGCTTTTGAAGGCAACTTAAGCGTTCTAGGCTTAAACTATGACCGACTAATCGCTGAAACCCCTTGGCTCAGCGCGATCGCCTTTGCCCTACCGCCCGCTTTGCTCTGGGCCTACGATGATACATTTTGGGCCGAAGGAGGCCAACATCGACTTTCCAATTTGGAGACGCACCGTCCTTTTCATTGGCTCGCGCGTAGCTTAGCACTGCTATTTCTGAGTGTGCTGCTGTACTGGCTTTCGTTTCACGGGTTTTGGGATGGACAAGTTACTTACTACCCCACCACAATCCCTGAAACATTTAATGCGCTGTGGGCAAACGTAACCGTGCTCTTAGGACTCACCTTGCTGGAGTGGTTATACTTAGCTCGCCAAGCCAAGGGACGTTCTCCGCGCCGTCCTTTGGAGCTTTCTACGCCAGTGATGGCTAGTTTTATTGGCATCCTTGCTGGGCTACCGTTTTTGCCCCAAGGGGGAGAATTCATGCCAGCGATCGCCACCTTCACTGTGAATGTTCTGTTGTTTTTGCTAGGAGCAGGATTGATTCGGGAGGGAATCGCTTCAGGTCAACGCCGCAACTTCTGGCTCGGCATGACTTTGTTCGTCCTACAAACTTTGAGTCGGTTGTTTGAGTACAGCACCAGCTTAGTCTTTAAGTCCTTTGTGCTCTTACTGTGTGGCCTTGGGGTTATTGCCATCGGTCTCTGGTACGAGCGCTACATTCGCACGCTCAGCACCCATTCACGGCTCTCAGTCACTCCTAACCCAACCGAGGGGGAAAATTGATGGCACCCACTCCGTCAGCTTCTAGAACATTGCCGAGCTGGAGATTCTGGCTACCATTGGTATGCCAAGCCGCTCTTATTCTGGCGATTCCAGCTCAATCACTGCACACCCAACTCACAGGTCGAACCGTAATTCTAAAGACGGCTCCTGTAGACCCCTATGACCTGTTGCGCGGCTACTCAGTCACACTCAGCTATGACATTTCCCGAGTAGATACCTTGCGTCAGCTTCCAGGTTGGAGCGAGTTTGAGAGACAAAGATCTGCGAATTCTGAGTGGCCTGCGACTAGGTTCTTCTATCTGGTGCTAGAAGCTCCGGGTGTTGCTAGTACTAATCCGCCGTCACCTTGGCGAGCAGTTCGTATCAGCGGCGATCGCCCCACTAATTTAGTCGAGAATCAGGTCATCCTCCGAGGTCAAATCGGCAATAATACGGTTCCGGATGGGTTAGAACTCCAAGGTCGAACCAGTAATAATACGGTTCAGTACGGCTTAGAGCGCTATTACATTCCAGAAGACCAGCGAGATGCCATCAACCAAAACATTAATACGGCGCAAGCGAACCAAGCCACGCAACCGATTGTGGTGGAGGTCAAGGTTGATGCTCAAGGCAATGCTGTACCCCTGAGTTTTTGGGTAACCTTGGGTAAAGCATCTGCAAAGCAGACCTATCACTATCAGTTCTGATAGCTTGTCCTAGCAAACGGGAAACATAGTGAAGCCCTGCCTCACTATGAAATTCCCTACATGAATGCTTAAGGTGATGAAGTTAATCTTTGCGATTGAGATGGAAAGTTGCACCTAGGGCTGCACCAGCACCTGCAACTAAACCACTACTCATGCCTTCCATCGTCTTAACCGTTGGGTCCTGAGTCAAGCATGTATTCGTCGGCGTTTCAGCCTGGAGACAGCTATTGCTATCTGCCCAGCTTGCAGTTCCTCCTAGAATGACGCCAACAGCGCTGCAAGTGACGATAAAGAGGATGGAGCGATTAATTTTTATACCCATAGATGGAGGTTGAACCTGATAGATTGATCTAGAGCTATCTCAATTTACCCATTCTAGAGGCGAATTCCATCGTAGCTTCACTGAGATCTAAGCATTTTTTCTAAATTCAGCTTAAAAGCCTATTGGCCTTCATCCAGACTTTATGAAACATTCTTCGACGACTTCCCCAGAATCACTGGAGGATAAACAAAAAGCCAAAGATCAAATCTTACATCTGCTAAAAACTCAGGGGGCTCAGACTGCCACAACTCTAGCTGAACAGTTGCAAGTCTCTCCGATGGCAGTACGCCAACATTTACAGGTGCTACAAGCCGAGCAATGGGTAACTTATCAAGAGGAGCGTCGTCCCTTGGGTCGTCCTGTCAAGCTTTGGCAACTAACAGAGCGATCGCTGCAATTATTTCCTGACAGTCATGCTGACCTCATGACTGACTTGCTCCTAGGGGTTGAAACTTTGTTTGGCACAGCAGGTTTAGAAAAACTATTGGCCGACCGGATGCGTCGCCAATTGCAAACCTACGCGACAAAACTGCCAGAAGCGATATCAGGAGCGATCGCAGAGTCAACTTGGCAAGAGTGGATTGCTCAAGCAGGCATTGCTGAACCAGTGCGACATCTGGCTCACCTCCGAACCCAAGAAGGTTACATGGCTGGGGTATTGGAGGCCGAAGGAGGTTGGCTGCTAGTCGAGAATCATTGTCCCATCTGTGCGGCTGCTCAAACGTGCCAAAAACTGTGTGGTTCTGAGTTGGAAATGTTTAGAACTCTGCTGGGGTCAGGTGTAGCAGTAGAGCGAGTCGAGCATATCATCCAAGGCGATCGCCGTTGTGCCTATCGGATTCAACCTGCTTAAAGGTTTGGTGCAATCCGATCGAGCAATTGTTGAATTGCCACAGCATCTTCCGCATCCGGTACTTTAGCTAGGTAAGTTTTTAAGTCTTTGTGAGCTTCAGGCCAGGCACCTAGATGGTAGTGCACAATGCCGCGATCGCGCAGTTCTAAGGGAGCATCCGGAAACAGTAGTAAAATCCGCTCGATCGCCGCCAAAGATTTCTGTGCTTGATCCCGATTGAGGTAAATCATTTTGAGATTGGTCAGCATCCGGGCTAAGAACTGGCGCGGACCAATGGGTTGTAGAAAGACTGGTTGCAACTCCACGGACTGACCATAGATTTGATTTAGGCGAGTTTGGCAATCTTCTGCAAATAAAGTCTCACCGTGATGGTAGGCATCAACATAGACCTCCATTTCCTCAATGCTGGGGCGAATCAAAAAATGTCCTGGCATCCCTACCCCTGTCATAGGGAAGTTCACTCGTCGCGCAATTTCCATATAAACCAAGGAAAGCGTGATCGGAATACCCGTCCGGCGCTCGATCACGTCGTTAAGGAAACTGTTACGGGGGTCGTAGTAGTCAGAGGTATTTCCCGTAAACCCTAAGTCCTCGTAGAGATACTGGTTGATACTTTGGATCATCCGCAGCGGATACCGCTCAGTAGGCAGACGTTCTTCCACCTCGCTGGCCATTGTATCTAGAGCATTGAAGTAAGCTTCTATATCTAGGTCTGGGTATTCTTCTTGGGCGATGTAAAGCGCTGCTTCTGCCAAATTAATCTGCTCATCAGGTTGAGCGATCGTACGGTAAAAGCATTGTCGCGCCCACGGAAGATCCGTCATGAATTCTTGCCTTACGCCATTACGTGATTAGGTGCTCGTAACATTCAGACGAGTCATTTTACTCAAGGGTTTGAGCGTTCATGCCTCGGAGCCGTCTGAGGAGCCAGTCAAAGCGGGTGTTTCCCAAAGCCAGGTTATCGCGAATATTGGGAGCCAAGCTATTTTCCTGAGCGGTGCGCTCCTCGGCGGATGGTTCTCGACCAGAACTGAGCCGACTTACAGTACCTCGCAAGCGATCGGAGAGAAAAATAGCTAGGGCGCGGTAAAACCGGGAGGCAAAACCGATATCTTGTTGCAGCTTGGTAGCGAGTTCCTCACGAGGAATCGAAAGCACTAAAGACTCTACTGCTGCTGTCACAGTGGCTGAGGGAGGTCGCTCATCCACAAAGGACATTTCACCTACAACTTCGCCGCTAGAAAGGTGTGCAACTTCTTTGTCACCTAATGCTTGCACAGAAACCGTGAAAGTACCGTCAATAATAATGTACAGGGCATCAATTAGTTGTCCTTCGCGGATCAAAGTTGTGCCTGCTAGAACTCGCTCTTGAGTAGAGATGGCGATCATCCAGTCGATGTCATCATCAGTCAACTCCCCCAGAATAAAAAGAACTTTCTTCATGTTGTCTGTTCAAGTTCGCTACAAGCAGAATCTGAAGCGTTTCCTTCAGTGTCGGTAGTCTGGATGGAATATGTCAGTATCTTGCTGCTGATTTCTTCTATCACCCTAGCGTGACCCAATTCCAAACGGCGGTTAGAAATAGAGTCATGCTTTCCCGACAATTAAGCTCAACCTCAATAACCAAACTCAGTGGTTAGGCCATTCGACTATGACTGGAGGGATCAGCAGCAAGAAACAGCAGCAATTTAATGAAGTCTTTCTAGCGATCGCCTGCGCACCCGGAAAGGCTCACTAAAATCTCTTGACTACATCTAAAGTTGCATTGAATTTTTACAAATTTCTAATTTTCAGTTTGAGCCTTTATAGTCACCGCCTGCGCCATACTGCCACGCCTGTAGCCAGCGCTGAAAATAGTATTTCTGGGTGGGAGACCAACGTTTGGTCCAAGGGGCGATCGCATGCCCCAAGGGATATAAAGCGCTATAAAGCGCTAAGCCGCCGAAGTGCCGTGTCCAATTAAGCAGAGCAGGAAGACCCACTTGCGGCACAATTTTGGCGACTAAGCTGGGATGGGCCAGAGAGGTCTGCAAAAGGGTGCGGGAAAGAGCGGAAAACTGGACGACATCCTGCAAGAAGGGTCGCAGTACAGGCTCGCCTAACTGAGCCATTTCTTGAAAGACATCTGCTAGCAATTGATTAATTTGATTGGGGTTTACTTGCTGGTGCATCCCCACGCTCATCGCCTTTTGGAATAACCAAGTAACTGAGACATTCGGTTGGTAGGGCTGAAGTAGAGCTAAAGCTTGGCGATCGAGCGCATTGCTGGTTAAAGCCTCATGAATCCCAAGGCTAAGCCGCTCCAAGTGACGCACCATTGCCCCAAAGCCACCAAAACTCAGCGGTGATTGGCTACCGCTACTATCCCCCACGTGCAAAACATGATTCCAGGACGGTTGCAAGGGGCTGTTTTGGTAGCAGGGAAACAGGCCAAATAAGGCCCGCTGAAACTGCAACTGAGACAACTCAATTTGTTGATATTCAGGTAGCAGCCGGAAATATTCCTCAAATAACGTTTCTAAGCTAAAGCGATCGCGGTGGGCATCTAGATAGGTAAACAGGTAGGTTGTACGGCCATCACGGGCGGGAAAGGCTTCCCAAAAATATTGGCATTGATTTTGGATGGGCGTGAAAGACACCAACAAATCACCGGAATCGTTTTTGGGAAAGCCTTGAGCACAGGTGCCAACCACTAAGCAAATGCCATCTGGGGGTTGACCTTGCCGAGCCTGCTGCACGATGGGTGAAAAATGGCCCATCGCATCAATCAGTAACCGTGCCTTTAGGTCTTGCCCTGCTTTGACTGTCACTCCGTTGGGATGGGCGATCGCGCCTGCAAAACCTGTGTGTTCCAGCAGCTTGCCGCCATTGGCTAAAAAGCGTGCCTTGAGCTTATCCAGCAAGAAAATTGGGTCAATTCCAACATTGAGAATGTCGCGCACCCAAAGGTCAGAACTCCCTGAGAAACTAATGCGGGCAGGATTGTACTCTATGGCGATCGCCTGCTCTAATTCCGGTTCAGTCAAGAGATTTAGTTCTAAGAAAACCTGTAGTTCTTGCCGTGAAATGTTCCACTCCTGCTCCCGCCCGCGTAACGCACCCCGCTCAATTAGTGCAACTCGCCAACCTTGCTGAGCTAAAGCTGCGCCAATAAAAATCCCTAAAGTCCCCCCGCAGATCACAACATCCCAATCGACTGCTGCTAAGGGTTCCTGACTAGTTTGCACCACTGTAGGCACGGAAAGCTGCTGGTGGCGTAGCTTGTACCACAAGTCGTCAGCACGCCGGAGTCCTCCCAGCATATCTCCCGGCAGGGTGGAGAGAATTTGTTCGGTTAGGGTCATGGAAGTGAACTCAAATTTGGAACGGGGCGATCGCACCTACTTAAATTGCACCAGCTCATTAGATGCAAGAGATGTAAGCAAGGCATGAACTCTATTTGTAGGATAGTGCCTGAAGTTGAGCTGAAATGGCTGAGTTTTGCCTAAAACTTCCGACCCAAGGTCCAATAATGATTTGGTTGAAATTATTGGCTAAATGCCAGAACCGCATTCTGTCCGCCAAAACCGAAGCTAAAGCAGAGAGCATTTTGGACAGCGCGATCGCCCGCTTCCCTCACAAAATTCAAATCAAATTCTGGTTGCTGTAGTCCTACACAAGGCGGCAAAATTTGGTGTCGTAACGCCATGAGGCAAAAAGCAGCGCCAAAAGCTCCAGAGACTCCTAGCGTGTGACCCGTGGCTCCTTTGGTCGAACTCACGAGAACCCTTTGCGGAAACACATGCTGAATCAGATGCGCTTCGTTGCGATCGTTGAGTTGGGTCGCCGTGCCGTGAGCATGGATGTAGTCGATCGCTTCTGGAGTGAGGTGGCTGCGCTTGAGACATTGCTTGACCGCATTGATTGCGGTGCGGCTTGTCGGGTCAGGGGCGCTCATGTGATAACCATCCGCAGTGAAGCCAAACCCTAAAATACGGCCATAGATCGAGGCCGATCGCTGCTGAGCTAACTCGGCTGGTTCTAAGACCAATACAGCCGCTCCTTCCCCCAATACCAAGCCTTCTCGGCGGCGATCGAAAGGGTACGCCCCTGTGGCTGCTAAGGCCCCCATCTGCTGAAACCCAGCTAAAGTCAGAGGAGTAATCGGCGCTTCTACTGCTCCTGCAATCACCCGCTGACATTGCCCCGTTCGTACCAGCTCATAGCCTTGCGCGATCGCCCATAAGCCAGTCGCACAAGCCGCCATTGGTGCCAAAACAGGGCCACCACTGCCGATTTGCCGAGCTGCTGCGATCGCCACTTGCCCTGGCAGTGTATCTAGCCAAGGAAGCGCGATCGGGTCATCCGGTAAAGTTTGGGCCATTAGGCGTTGCCGTACTTGCAGCTCCCATTGGCTTTGATAACTGCGGCTTGAGCCGATCACAACTCCACAGTCAGCTAGAGGAATTGCTAAACCTGCATCTTGTAAAGCTGCGTCTACCACCTGTTCAGCTAAGCAGTTAAGCGTCACTGGGAACTTGCCCAACATGGCTAGAGGACGTGGTTCTAATTCTGGAAAAGGCTGCCGCAGCAAAATTCTGGATTGATTAGCTAGAAGTTTCTGCCAACTCGACTGCAAGGTATCACCCAATGCAGACACTAAGCCAATGCCTGTTACAACTACGTCCACAGCACCTGCTACCTAGCTCACCAGAAAGCGACTTATTGAGGAGAAGGTGAGGGGCTAGGAGTTGCCGCTGCGCCACTCTGCTTCAAGTTTTCAATGCCTTTAGTGACTTTGGCAGACTCAATGCGATCGCCTTGTTGGATTTTATCCACCACATCCATGCCCTGAGTCACATAGCCAAAAACGGCATAATCCCGATCCAGGAATTTCAAATCTGTTAGGGCAACGTAGAACTGCGAAGAAGCAGAGTCGGGAATAGACGCCCTAGCCATTGCCACAGCTCCACGGGTGTGCTTTAGCTGAGGAGCTGCAGCAATACCAGCCGTATCCAATGTTTTGCCATAAACCGGAGATGCGCTGCCTTCTGGCTTAATTTCCAAAGGAATGTTGCGAGGTTGGCCAGTCGCTGGGTCTACAAAACCGCCCGTACCCAATTGTTCTAAGGGGAAATTAGGATCTTTACTTTGCGGATCGCCCCCTTGGACAACAAAGGGTTGCGGCTCTCGGATTACTCGATGAAAGACTAAACCGTCATAAACACCTTGTTGCACCAAGTCCACGAAGTTTCCGGCTGTGATGGGTGCATTTGTGCCATCCACCTCAATCGTGATGGGCTTGCCACCTTTCACAGTCAGTTCTACGGTTGCTTTACCCTCTAAGCGAGGCAGATTTGCAGGCTCGGGGCTGCTAACTGGAGTTGCGCTTGCCGAAGGAGTGGTGGCAGCAGATGAACTGTCAGATGGTGAAGGAGATGTTTCTTGAGGAGAACATCCTCCTGCTACCAAAGCACTAACCACTAGAAGTGACACTAACCAACGCCGCATCTGCATGTTCCGTTACCTACTCAATCAGAGCCACTTATCATCTCATGCGACGATCCCTTCTCTCAACAGAACTGACTGAGTCCCAAAGAGTCTAATGGGATACCAAATCCTAATCGAGTGAAGGGATAGTTGCTAAAAAGCGCCGAACTAATGGGGGACTAATGGTTACAGGCCTTCTAAGGGAACGTTCAGAAAGCGAGCTAACTCAGCACCTTGATTCTCTAGTTCCGATAGAGGTAGCGGTTCGCCTACCCGCGTTAAGGGGATGTCATTACGTCCCTTAAGCCTTAAATAAAGGGCGCGGCGCGGATTCAATCCTTCTCTGAGATCAACGCGTACCGCTTGGACATCCGAAATTGGGCAAGTAATTTCGATGCGCCGATTCTTCCCCGGAAATCCCCAACGAAAAATCTGGACTGTGCCTTTGTCTTGGTTGAATTCGTTGTAACCGCCCCCTACGTCCGCAATAATTACTAGCCATAGGTAGAGCGCGAGTAGCAAACCTGCGACTCCATAAAAACTCATGGCCAGTCCCTGCGGGACAAAAACTAGTTGAGTTGGGTCGGATACAGGCAGCAGGTTTACCTTGAGATAGCTAGACAGACCTGATAAAGCAAATCCAGTGGCTCCAATCGAGACAACGGTTGCCCACCAGTAGTTACTGAAACGACGAGATCCTAAAATCGGTTGACGTAGGACGAGATTCCCTTTGGAAGCAGCTTGTGCAGTCATGCGACTCGCTCAATATAAATTCGCAAAAATTAAAGAAGTGGAATTCCAAACTGGAATTATCTAATCCCACAACCCTATAGTATGAGTTAAGCGGTCTAAGAGCCAAAGATTGCTGAGAGAGTACGTGTCAGATTGTAAAAATCCTGATATTTTCTATCATATAGAAACGTTAACTCCTATCTCAGGATCGGATGTCGGTTGCCTAGACAAGGCCAGCGAGGACCAATATGGCTAAGGCTCAACCTCAGCAAGCATATTGGCCGACATTAAACTGAAAACTCGCAACTTTCTCGATACCAGGCAGAAACTTTTCTAACCTTGGATAATGAGAAGAGTGTCACTGAGGCAAAAAACTTTTTGCTGCAATAGTAAGAGGATTTGAAATGACCATAGCAATGGGACGCGCGCAGGCAGAGCGGGGGTGGTTCGACGCCCTCGACGACTGGCTGAAACGCGATCGCTTCGTCTTCGTTGGCTGGTCCGGCTTGCTGCTGTT